>CABKMX010000008.1 GCA_902373595.1 uncultured Christensenellaceae bacterium | reverse complement strand
ATCCGTGATTCGGATGTGCCCGTTGCGATTCGAAGCGTAATTTTTGGGTTGCCCCTCAAAGAATAAGTTGCGCTCGCGCGCTATGCGTGCTATAATAGGCGGTGCAACAAAACGTGTTGTAAAAAAATACGGAGCAATCAAATGAAGTTTTCAAAGAAAGACGCATTCACCGTCCCCAACATATTGACCTACATCAGGCTGCTGTGCCTGCCGTTCTTTTTGTGGATGATGTTCGCCTATTTTGCGGACAGAGAGGCGTCGCAATATCTGTGGGCGGGATTCGGGCTGTTCGTGTTCGCTTCGGCGACGGACATTGCGGACGGATGGATCGCGCGTCATTTCAACATGGTGTCGGACATCGGCAAGGTGTTGGATCCCGTTGCGGACAAGCTGCTGCAATGTTTTGCGATGCTGACGCTGGGCATCATCGGGTTGATGCATTGGGCGTTCATCGCGATCATCATCGCCAAGGAGCTGTACATGCTCTTTTCCAGCAAGTATTTCATGCGCGCGAGCAAGCGGCAGGTCGAGCAGATGGCGAACAAGTGGGGCAAAGCCGCCGCGGCGGTCAATTTTGCCGGTATAACGCTCGCGTTTTTGGTAGAGCTGCACGAGGCGGTCAAGTGGATCGATCTTGCGATTTTGATTGCAGGCTCGACGCTTGCGGTGATTGCCGGCGTGCAATACGGCGTCAAGTACGCGAAGGCATTGAACAAGGTCAAGCGCAGCGGCATTTTGGCGGAACTCGACCAAAACGGTGAGCCCTTGGGCGGCGAGACAATAGAGCAGCTCAGGGTCAAATACGGCATTGCGACCGAAAAAGAGGCGGCGATTGCGGCGCAGCAGAGCGCGGCGCAAGCCGAAGAAGCGCCGCAAGCGAGCGCCGACGGCAAGCTTGACGGAGACGCGCAATGAGGGCGTTTGAGATGCGGCTTGCCGCCGACTTTTTCGAATTTTCGCCCGAGCGGTTTACCCGTCCCGGGGTGATCGCCGGCATAGTGCTGATGGTCGTCGGACTGATCGTCGTGCTTGCGGCGGACGGGATATCCCGAGCATTGGGCGCGTGGTACGCGAAGCGGCGCGACATCGCCTCACTCAAACGCGACGACGGCAAGATGAAGCAGGAGGGCGGTTCCGAAAAGGATGACGCCGAGCGGAGGGCGCGCAAGTCGATCGGCAAGACAAACCTGTCGATGGCGGTGCGGCTGGTCGGGACGCTGATATTGGTCGCGGGCGCGGTGACGGCGCTGGTCTGCGCGGATTGAACGAAACAAACGAAAACAAAGATAAACATCGAAGAAAACTCACAAGGAGCGGAGAATTTTTATGGACATGAAGAAGACCTACGATCCACAGGATTTCGAGACGAGGCTCTATGAAGAATGGGAGAGCAAGGGCTATTTTGTCGCCAAGATAGACAAGCGCAAAGAGCCCTTTTGCGTGATGATGCCGCCGCCCAACATCACCGGGCAGCTGCACATGGGTCACGCGCTCGACCAGACGATACAGGACGTGATCACGCGTTACAAGCGCATGAGTGGCTATTGCGCGCTTTGGCTGCCGGGCACGGATCACGCGTCCATCGCGACCGAGGTCAAGGTGGTCGAGAACATGAAAAAGGAAGAGGGCTTGACCAAGAAAGACGTGGGGCGCGAGGGCTTTTTGCAGCGCGCTTGGGCGTGGAAAGAGAAATACGGCGGCAGGATAGAGAAGCAATTGCGCCGTTTGGGCTCGTCGTGCGACTGGTCGCGCGAGGCGTTCACGATGGACGAGCGTTGTTCCAAGGCGGTGCTCGAGGTGTTCGTCAATCTCTACAACAAGGGCGTGATCTATCGCGGCGACCGCATCATCAATTGGTGTCCGTCGTGCAAGACGGCACTCAGCGACGCCGAGGTCGAGTATTCCGAGCAGGCGTCGCATCTTTGGCACATCCGCTATCCGTTCGTCGACGGCAGCGGCGAGATAGTCGTCGCGACGACGCGTCCGGAGACGATGCTGGGCGACACCGCGGTCGCGGTCAACCCGACGGACGCGCGCTACAAGGACGCGGTGGGCAAGATGCTCAAATTGCCGTTGACCGACCGCGAGATCCCCGTGATCGCGGACGAATATGTCGAGAAAGATTTCGGCAGCGGCGCGGTCAAGATCACCCCTGCGCACGATCCCAACGACTTTGAGGTGGGCAAGCGCCACGACCTGCCGGTGATCAGGATCATGAACGACGACGGTTCGCTCAACGAGCAAGCCGGCGCATATGCGGGGCTGTCGCGTGAAGAGGCGAGGGCGAAGGTGGTCGCCGATCTGCAAGCGGGCGGCTACATGGTGAGGATAGAGGACTACAAGCACAACGTCGGCGAGTGCTATCGCTGCGGCTGCACGGTCGAGCCGATCGTGTCCAAGCAATGGTTCGTCAAGATGGACGGGCTGGCGAAGCCGGCGATCGACGCGGTGCGTAAGAAGAAGATAGAGTTCATCCCGGGGCGCTTTTCCAAGATCTATCTCAATTGGATGGAGAACGTCCGCGATTGGTGCATTTCGCGTCAATTGTGGTGGGGGCATCGCATCCCGGCGTACTATTGCGAAGACTGCGGCGAGACGGTCGTCGCAAAGAGCGCGCCGAGCGTGTGCCCCAAGTGCGGCGGCACGCATTTCAAGCAGGACGAAGACGTGCTCGACACATGGTTTTCGAGCGCGCTTTGGCCGTTCTCGACGCTGGGCTATCCCGACAAGACGGAAGACCTCAAATACTTCTATCCCAACAGCATATTGGTGACCGCGTACGACATCATCTTCTTCTGGGTCGCGCGCATGATCTTCTCGGGGATAGAGCACATGGGCGACATCCCGTTCCCCGAGGTGCTGATCCACGGCATCGTCCGCGACAAGGACGGGCGCAAGATGAGCAAGTCTTTGGGCAACGGCATCGATCCGCTCGAAGTGATCGACAAGTACGGTGCGGACAGCTTGCGTTTTTCGCTGACTCAGGGCATCGCGCCGGGCAGCGACACGCGCTACTCGGACGAAAAGACGGAGAGCGCGCGCAACTTCATGAACAAGTTGTGGAACGCGTCGCGCTTTGTGTTGATGAACATCGAGGGCGTCAAGCCGGCGAAGCTTGGGACGTTCCGTCTGACGGCGGCGGACAAGTGGATATTGTCCGAGCTCAACCGCACGATCAAAGAGGTGACCAAGTCGCTCGACAAGTACGAGATCGGCATGGCGGACGGCAAGCTGTACGACTTTGTGTGGTCGCAGTTCTGCGATTGGTACATCGAGCTTGCCAAGACGTCGCTCTACTCGGACGATCCCGAGAAGAAGGCGCGCACCGCGGGCGTGCTCGTGCATGTGCTCGAGACGGTGCTCAAATTGATGCATCCGATCGTGCCGTTCATCACCGACGAGATCTACCGCAACCTGCCGGGGCGCAGGCAGAGCATAATGCTGACCGATTGGCCCGAGGCGGACAAGAAGTACAACTACACCGCCGAGCGCAAGCGCTTTGAGAAGGTGATCGAGCTGATCCGCGCGCTGCGCAACATGAAGGCGGAGAAGGGCGTCGCGCCGGGCAAAAAGGTCAACCTGTATCTCGTTTCGGACGTGATCGCGGCAAAGGACGCCGACTATGTCAAGCGGCTCGCGGGCGTGGAGAACGTGACGTTCGGCGTCAAGCCCGAGGGCAAGGTCGTGTCGCTTGTCGGCGCGTACGGTTCCGCTTTCGTGCCGCTCGGTGAACTTGTCGACATCTCCGCCGAGATAGAGAGGCTGGACAAGCAGCTCGCGGCGACGCTCGCCGAGATCGAGCGCGGCGAAAAACTGCTTGCCAACAAGGGTTTTGTCGCCAAGGCGCCCAAGGCGTTGATAGACAAGGAGACGGCAAAGCTCGCCGCCAACCGCCAAAAGGCGGACGACATACGCCGCCAGGCGGATGCGCTCAAAGATTGATGTACCGCAGGCTTTTCTTTGATTTCGACGGCACGATCTGCGACACGTCGCAGGGGATATACGCGACGCTCGACGACACTTTCGCCCACTACGGGATGACCGTGGACAGGCGCAACTATCCGCGCTGGATAGGTCCGCCGCTGTCCGAGACGTTCGAGACGCTCTTCGGCGACAGGGACAAGGCGTACGAGGCGGTCGCGTTTTTCCGCAAGCGCTATTGCGAGGGCAACATCAGGCTGACGCGTCTTTACGACGGGATAGCGGACTTGTTCGCGCGGCTCAAAGCGGACGGCTTTTCGGTGTGCGTCGCGACGTGCAAAAAGGAGGAGGAGGCGATCGCCCTTCTCAAATCGTTCGGGGTGTACGACAGCGTCGACTTTGTCTCGGGGCTTGTCTACCACCTGCGCGAGACCAAGCAAGAGGTGCTGTCGCACGCGCTGGACGCGCTGGGCGCAAAGGTCGAAGAGTGCGTGATGATCGGCGACACGGTGTTCGATTCCGAGGGCGCGCAAGCGGTCGGGATGGACTGCATAATATGCGAGTGGGGCTTCGGCGTGCGCGAGCAGTTGACTCAGCCCAACATCGTCTTTTTCGCGGCGAGCCCCGAGGACGTGCGCGCGTTTTTGACGCAGGGGCGGTGAGTTTGGGCTTTGTCCTTGACCGCGCGCGTGAAAAGGGATATAATGAAAGAAAGATAGGAGGCGCGCTATGCAATACATGAACAGCAGCTTCAGGTACATCGGCAGGCACTTTTGGCGCATGCTGCTGTATTTCATATTGCCTGCGATCGTCTTGGGGGCGGCAAATTCGCCCGTTTCGCTGATCAAGTTGTTGACTCAAAGCGACTTCGGCGATTCGCTCAGTTTTGACGAAGTGTTTTTGGGCGCGAGCGACCTGACCGACGGATGGAGGGTCGCGCTGGTCGTGCTCGGCTTTATATTGTATGTGGTGTTCGCATCGGCGGCGGTCGGGAGCATTCAGCACAAGATGAGGTACGGCGAGTTCTATCCCGTATCTGCGCGTCGGTTTTTCCGCAAAGTCAACGCCAACGCGATCGCGATCACGCTTGGCATGGTCGCGTTGATGATCATGGTCGAACTTCTCGGATTTTTCGTGTCCGTGTTTGTTTTCTTTTGGTCTCAGGTGATGACGGGGGCGGCGGCGCTCGCGATGAGCGCGGTCACGGTCGTCGTCGGGTCGGCGTGTTTTATGATCCTTGCGACGATGTTCGTGCTGGTCATCCCAAACATGACGGTCAAGGGCTACGGCTTCTTCACGGCGATCAGGCGCAGCGTGCCCGTCGCGTGCAAGAATTTCGGCAGGCTGCTCGCGGCGGTCGTCATCCCGGTGATCATAGCGTACTTGCCGCCGTGTCTTGCGTACGGCTTTGACGTGCCGGGGCTCAAACAGGTGACGGACGTGTTGTTCTATCTGTTCGCATTCATCTACTACCATGTGCTCATGTATGTCGCGTTTTTCGACATAGAGGACATAGAGAGGGAAGACCTCAAAAAATACGGGGAGAGATTGTAATATGGCATTCAAGCATTCACTCAGCATAATGAGCGCGCGGTTCTCGACGGTCTACAAGCTGTTCTTGTTTTTGCTCGTGCTCGCGATAGTGGCGGCGGCGGTCTCGGTGGGCGTGCTTTTACCGACGCTTTCGGGCTTCATCGACCAGGTCGAGGAGTTGCAGGTCCTCAAATCGATCGGCGACTACGCCAAGACCATTTTCGGCGATCAGCCTGAGGAGCAGGAGGCGGCATACGCTCATCTCGTCGAGGTGTACGACGCTTTTCTCGGCATCATTGACGGCAACTCGCTGATGATCAACGTCGCGATCGTGCTTGCGATCTTGCTCTATTTCGTGTTCATTCTGTTTATGATGTGGGGGATGTATTGCGTTTCGGACATCATGCACAACTACATGTCCAGCAACAGCAAGTTCGGTTTTGCGTCCAATTTGGTCGTCAACTTTGTGCGCGCGATGCGCTACGCGTCGCTGTACACATTGCTCAGTCTTGTCTACTACGCGTTCGGCGTGTTCATCGTATGGCTGCTCTTTTTGACCGTGTACAAGGGGTCGGCGTTTGTGGGGTGTATGATGACGCTTTTGGTGTTTTTCGTATTGACGGCGATCCGCAGCTCGCTGTTTGCCGGATGGGCGCCGGCGATGGTCGCGGACGACATGACGGCAAGGGCGGCGCTCGCCGAGAGCTGCAAAATGGCGAAGGAGCGTTTCGGCATGCTGATGAGCTGGTATTTTGCCTACTATGTACTGGTGTTTGCGGCGACGATCTTGCTCGGCGTGGCGACGTTCGGCATCGGTTCGGTGTTTGTGCTCATCGTGTCGCTACTGCACACGCGCATTTTCGACATGGTCGTCTACTACCGCTACAAGGGCAGGCGCTACTATGTCGACGTCTTCAACGTCATCGATCCGACAATCAAGCAGAGGACGATTTGACGCCGTGTATAATCGAGCCCGTCGCATGCAGCGACGGGCGTTTTGATTTTTGAAGAAAGAAAAATTTGCAACGCAAAGCAAAATTCTGTTCCGGCAAAAGAGCGGAGCAGAATTTTCCTAAATTGCGTACAATCATTGCTCATTGTGCATTGAGCATTATGCATTGTACATTATGCATTGCGCATTGTGCATTGCGCCCGGCGCAACGTCTCAGTCCAAAATTTTAAGTATTTTCTTTTTGAGCGATCTCTTCTTTGCGCCGCTCGCTTCGTCGAGTTTTTTCGCCGCGATCGCCGCGGTCAATGCGCCCATTCCGAAACCTACGAATGTCGACAATTTCATGTTCCACCTCCTCGCGAGGTAGTGTGCGCAAGAGGCGCGACAATATGCAAAACGCGCCCTTGACGGGCGCGCCGAGGTCATTCGATAATCGGGTCGGGCAGGGGGATATAGTCGTCCCGTTTGAGGTTTGACTCAAAGATGAAGTTGTCCGCTTCCTTTGTCGCGCGGGCGAGCTGATCGGGGGTGCGCACCGTCCATACGACGGTGACGACCTCGGGGCGCTCGGCGCGTACCTTGTTGAAGAAGGGCTTGGTGACGATCCCGCATTGAGCGGCGATGAAGTCGATGTATTTGTGCGTGCCCAGCCTGCGAGCATAGAGGCGCTGGAACGCATAGATGTCGTATAGTTGACCCAAGACGACGTCGGGGCAATGCTCGTGCCACCAGCGGACGATGCGGGGGTCGAACGATTCGATCCAATACTCGCCCTTGTAGTCTTTGAGCATGTCGCGGACGGCGGCGCAGACGGTGTCGACTTTGCGCGTGGTCTTGATCTCGATGACCAAACCTATCTTGCCGTCGACGAGTTCGAGCACGTCTTTGAGGCGCGGAATTGTCTCGTCCGTGTTCATAAGGCGGTAGTTTTCGAGATGTGACGAGTCTATCTTTTCGGGATGTATCCTGACGCCGCAAGTGCGTTTGAGGGACGGGTCGTGGTGCACGATGAGCGTGCCGTCGTCGGTCAGATAGACGTCGAGTTCGACGCCGTAGCCGTGTTCGATCGCATTGCGGAACGCGGCGAGCGAGTTTTCGGGGATGGTCTTGTTGTCGTGCAGACCGCGGTGCGCGATGCGCCGCGTCATCAGAAGGCTGTCTTTTGCGATTTTCATATTTTCCTCAATACCCGAGTTGTTCGGGGACTATGATCAGGTGGACCTGCGCTTGCAGGCGCGTGGGGTGGTGGACGATCGTCGTGACGTTGCAGATGCAGTCGGCGGAGTTGCACATGCTGCACTTGCCGGTGATCGCGCACGGGGTGTTCTTGTTCAGCCTGCGCGCGTTGAGAGGGCAGGCGTGATTGCGGACGCGGTCGATCGCCTCGTCCAACGTGTCTACAATCTTATTGACGCCGAACACATAGATGATGTTGGGCACGCCGAACAGCAGCGGCGCGACGCGGTTGGCGGTGCCGTCGATGTTGACGATGTCGCCCGACGTCGTGACCGCGTTGGCGGAGGAGACGAACCAATCCGCCTTGGCGGCGCGTTGGTACATCGTAGGTCTCTCTTCGTCCGATACGGTGTCGTAGCTGTACACCTTGTGTCCCTTTGCGGCGAGGCCGAAGAGGGTGCCGAGGTCGTGCAAGGTCATGCTGCCGCCCGAACCGATTGTTTTCGGCTCGGCGCCGATCAAGCTCTCGACAAGGGCGTTGACCTGCTCTTTTTCGGCGACGTGCGGGATGAAGCCGCGCAATTTCGCCTTTGCGCACAGGCGCGATATCTTTTCGTCCATGTTTTCACCTCTGCTATATTTTACTATCACAGAGCAAAAAGGTCAACAAATTGCATAATATCGCGCTATTTTTCGTCGCGGGCGCAAAACGCTTGCGCGCGGGCGCATAGAGATATTATAATATAGCTTGGCGCGATCGCGCGGAGGTGCTTATGATCTCAAAGAAGATGCAAGCGATGGTCAATTCTTCGTCCGCAATCAGGGCGATGTTCGAGGAGGGCAAACGCCTCGCCTCGCTTTGGGGCGAAGACAAGGTGTTCGACTTCTCGCTGGGCAACCCCAACATCGCGCCCCCTGCCGCCGTCGCTGACGCGGTGAGGGCGGAATTGCAGGCGGACGACCCCGTCTTTTTGCACGGATATATGAGCAACGCCGGCTATGACGACGTCAGGGCGAAGATCGCCTCTTCGCTCAACGCGCGTTTCGGTACGGATTACGAAGGCGGCGGCGTCGTGATGACGGTCGGCGCGGCGGGCGGGCTCAACGTCGTGCTCAAATCGCTGTTGGACGACGGCGACGAGGTGATCGTCGTGTCTCCCTATTTCGGCGAATATCGCTGCTATGCAGCCAATTTCGGCGGCAAGCTCGTCGAGGTGCCGGCGCTTGCGGACTTCATGCCGGACTGCGCGGCAATCGAGGCGGCGGTCGGCGAGAGGACAAAGGCGGTCATCGTCAACACTCCCAACAATCCGACAGGCGCTGTCTACGGCGAGGACGTGCTCAAAGAACTCACTCATGCGCTCGAAAGGGCGTCGAAGAGGGCGGGACGTCCCGTCTACCTGATCTCGGACGAGCCCTACCGCGAGCTCGTCTACGGCGGAGCGGTACAGCCCTATGTCGGCGCGTACTACCGCAACACGCTGACCTGCTATTCGTACAGCAAGTCGCTGTCGCTCGCCGGCGAGCGCATCGGCTACATCGCGATACGTCCCGATGCGGACGGATATGACGAGCTTTGCGCTGCGTGCGGCGTCGCGACTCGCATACTCGGCTTTGTCAATGCGCCGTCGCTGATGCAGCGCGTGATCGCAAGGTGCGTCGACGTCAAGCCCGACGTCGCGTTTTACGATCGAAACCGCGAGCTGTTCGAGAGCGTGCTGGACGAGGCGGGGCTTGAATATGTCAAGCCGCAGGGCGCGTTCTATCTGTTCGTCAAGGCGCCGGACGGCGACGAGGCGAAGTTCTGCGCCCGAGCCAAGGAGAGAGGCATATTGATCGTGCCGTCGACGAGCTTCGGCGTGAAGGGATATGCGCGCGCCGCCTATTGCGTTTCGCCTGCCAAGATTGAGGGCAGCCGCGAGGCGTTCAAGGCGCTCGCCGCAAGCTACAATTGACGTACCCGTGTCTGTAAAAGCCACAAAGGAGTAACAATGCCAAAGGACCAAACAAAGATCCGGAACTTTTGTATAGTCGCCCACATCGACCACGGCAAGAGCACTCTTGCCGACAAGCTGATGGACGTGACCGGCACCGTCGCCAAGCGCGACGCCAAAGAGCAATTGCTCGACAGCATGGAGCTGGAGCGCGAGCGCGGCATCACGATCAAGCTGACCCCGGTCAGGATGAACTATGCCTACAACGGCGAACAATACGAGCTCAATCTCATCGACACGCCGGGACACGTCGACTTCACCTACGAGGTGTCGCGTTCGCTCAAAGCGTGCGAAGGGGCGATCCTCATCGTCGACGCGTCGCAGGGCATCGAGGCGCAGACGCTGACCAACGTCTATCTCGCGCTCGACAACGACCTCGAGATCATTCCCGTGATCAACAAGATAGATCTGCCGTCCGCGCGCCCCGAAGAGGTGCGCAAGGAGATCGAGGACGTCATCGGGTTGGACGCGTCACAGGCGCCGCTCGTCTCCGCAAAGGAGGGGATAGGCATCGACGACGTGCTCCGTCAGGTCGTCGAGATGCTGCCTCCGCCGCACGGCGACGCGGACAAGCCGCTCAAAGCGCTCATCTTTGACAGCTACTACGACAGCTACAAGGGCGCGATCTCGTTCATTCGCGTCTTTGACGGCGCGGTCAAGGTCGGCGACCGCATCAAGATGTTTTCGACGGGGCGCGAGTTCGACGTCACCGAAGTCGGCGTGTTCACGCCGCGCGCTACGCCGTGCGACAGCCTTAGCGCCGGCGACGTCGGCTATCTGTGCGCCAGCGTCAAGAACGTCGCGGACACCAAGGTCGGCGACACGATCACCTTTGCCGTCGGCGGAGTCAAGGAGCCGCTCGAAGGCTTCAAAGAGGTGTCTCCGATGGTCTATTGCGGCATCTATCCGACGGACGGGGCGCGCTACAACGACCTCAAAGACGCGCTCGAAAAACTCAAACTCAACGACGCGTCACTCGTCTATGAGCCCGACGTGTCCAAGGCGCTCGGCTTTGGGTTCCGCTGCGGTTTTCTCGGGCTTTTGCATATGGAGATCATCCAGGAGAGGTTGGAGCGCGAGTTCGATCTCGACCTCATCACGACCGCTCCCGGCGTGTCTTACCGCGTCGTAAAGACGAGCGGCGAGGTGGTCACCGTCTCCAATCCGTCCGACCTTCCGCCGGCGGGCGAGATCGACCACATGGAAGAGCCGGTCGTCAACGCCTTCCTCTATACGCCGCCCGAGTATGTCGGCTCGATCATGGAGCTGTGCCAGGACAAGCGCGGCACGTTCGTCAACATGACCTACCTCGAGCCTACGCGCGTCAAGATAGATTACGAGATGCCGCTCAACGAGATCATCTACGACTTTTTCGACTCGCTCAAGTCGCGCACGCGCGGCTATGCGAGCCTCGACTATGAGGTCGCCGGCTACAAGGAGAGCGACCTTGTCAAGCTCGACATCTTGCTCAACGGCGAGATCTGCGACGCGCTCAGCCTGATCGTGCACCGCGACAAGGCGTATGCGCGCGGCAGAGGCATCGCCGAAAAGCTCAAAGAGGTGATCCCGCGCCAGCTGTTCGAGATCCCGATACAGGCGGCGATAGGCGGCAAGGTCATTGCGCGCGAGACGGTCAAGGCGATGCGCAAGGACGTCCTCGCCAAGTGTTACGGCGGCGACATCACGCGCAAAAAGAAGCTGCTCGAAAAACAAAAAGAGGGCAAAAAGCGCATGCGCCAGGTCGGCAGCGTAGAGGTGCCGAGCGAGGCGTTCATGACCATTCTCAAATTCGACAAATGAGCGCGGGACTGTATCTGCACATCCCGTTTTGCGCGTCCAAGTGCGCGTATTGCGACTTTTGTTCGCGCCCGTCGGGCGACGACGTCAAGCGCGCCTATGTCCGCGCCTTGATCAATGAGATCGAATACATGTCCTCAAAATTCGAGGGCAAGATCGACACCGTATATGTCGGCGGCGGCACTCCGTCGTGTCTGCCGCGCGGCGAGTTTGCAAGGCTCGCGGGCGCGGTCTTTTCATGTTTTGACTGCGAGGTGAGCGAGTTCACCGCCGAGGCGAATCCCGAGAGTTTCGACGAGAGCAAGGCGGACGAATACGAGCGGAGCGGCGTGACGCGCGTCAGCCTCGGCGTGCAGAGCACGGACAACGGGATATTGCGCTTTTTGGGGCGCGCGCACGACTTCGAGACCGCAAAGAGGGCGGCGCATATCGCCGCCGCTCGCTTCGACCTCTCGCTCGATCAAATGCTCGGGCTCCCGGGGCAGACCGAGGCGCAGCTCGAAGAGTTCGCCGCGTTTGCCGACTCCGTAGGCGCGGCGCATCTCAGCTCGTACATTCTCAAAGTCGAGGACGGCACTGAGCTTGCAAGGCGCGTCAAAGAGGGGCTTGTTCTCCCGGACGACGACCGCTGCGCCGACCTCTACGACGCTTTTGTCGCCGCGGCGGCGAAGAGGGGATATCTGCGCTACGAGACCTCCAACTTCGCGCGCGAGGGCAAACGCTGCCGCCACAATCTCAAATATTGGCGCATGGACGACTACCTCGGGCTGGGTGTCTCCGCGCACGGCAAGGTAGGATTGAAGCGCTACTTCGTCGCGCCCGACGTCGACGCCTACATCCGCCGAGCGGAAAAGGGAGAGTTCGTCTATGAGCGCGAGGAGCTGCTGACCCCCGAGAGCGCCGCGGACGAGTATGTGATGACCGCGCTCCGCCTCGACGACGGCATAGACATCGCCGACCTCGAACGCAAGACGGGCGTCGACTTCGCCGCGCGCTACGGCAAGAGGCTGAAAAAATTGAGCGCATGTCTCGACATCTCCCAAGACCGCGTCGCGATCAAACCCGAGTACGCGCTGGTCGCGAACGCGATCATCGCGGAATTGATATGACAATGCGCATTGCACAATTATGAATGCACAATGCAGAGTGCGCAATTATGAATTGACAAAAAAATCGATACTTACACTTGACAGGATCTTGAGCAGAATTTATTGTCGATCGGTCGCAAAAATGCGCTTAAGGGTCATGTAATTTTTGTCAAGAGTCCGCACCGTTTTTTGTAAGAAAAATTTCAATTTAGCATTGTAAATTTGAACGACTAATTGCGCATTGTGCATTGTGCATTTAGCATTGTAAATTTGATCGACCAATTGTGCATTTATCATTGTGCATTGCGCATTATTATGCTATCATATTCTTGGCACGACACCAAAGGAGGAATTTATGACATCGTTTTTCGTCCGCTACAACTTGGGCGGCAAGACCTATGAGACAACTTCGCCCTCTTCCGACGGGCTCAAAGTCGACGTCGTCTTTGACGGCGAGCGTCTGACCGCGTCGATCGACGCCGCGCAGGGCGTGACAATCGACAAATTTTGGGTGGACATCCCTTACGCATACAACGCGAACAAGCGCTGTTTCGTCAACGGCTATCAATCGTGGACCGACAGCAAAGAGTACGCGGTCGACGGACATATGGACACCTTCTCGCGCCTTGCGGAGTGGGGAGTGAAGAGCGTCTTTATGCGCCGCACGGGACTGGGCAGAGCGGGCGAGACGTTTTGGCGCGAATATCCGCGCAAGACGGGCGTATTCTACGGTTTTTCCTATGGCTATGTCCGCGAGGAGGACAAGTACGACCTGTTCGCTTCGCTCAGCGAGAGAGAGGGTTACACGATCGTCACTTTCGACGTGTCCGCCGGCATCGTCCGCATTGAGAAAGATCTCGAGGGCGAGACCTTCGGCGGCAGACACAAAGTGCTTGACGCTGTCGTTTTGAGCGGTTCGCACGACGAGGTGTTCGACCGTTGGTTCGACGCGATGGGCGTCAAGTGCAGCACGATCGGGCGCAAGAGCGGCTACACCACTTGGTACAACTACTACGGCGGAGTCACGCAGGCGATCGTCGAGCGCGACCTCAAAGCGCTTGCCGAGATGCCGCAAAAGGTGGACATCTTCCAGATCGACGACGGGCACCAGGCGTGCATAGGCGAGTGGCTCAACACCGACCGCAAAAAGTTCCCGTCCGGGATGAAGGCGGCGGCGGACAAGATCCACGAAGCCGGCATGCTCGCAGGGCTTTGGCTCGCGCCGTTCGCGGCGACGCGCGGCTCGTTCATCTACAAGGAGCATCCCGATTGGCTCGTCAAGGGCAAGGACGGCAAGCCGTACCCGGCAGGTCCAAATTGGGGCGTGTTCTATCCCATCGACTTCTACAACAAGGACGCCGCCGCATACATACGCAAGTTCTTCGACGTCGTGCTTCGCGAGTGGGGCTACGACCTGGTCAAACTCGACTTCCTCTACGCCGCATGCGTCGTCCCGATGCACGGCAAGAGCCGCGGCAGGATCATGTGCGAGGCGATGGACTTCATCCGCGAATGCGTGGGAGACAAGCTCATCATAGGGTGCGGCGTACCGCTGATGCCGGCGTTCGGCAAGGTGGATTTTTGCCGCATAGGTCCCGACGTCGCGCTCAATTGGTCGTACAGCACGCACAAGACGCGCGAGGACGTCGGCACCGCCAAGACCGTGCTTTGCACCATCTTCCGCCGAGGATTGGACGGCAGAGCGTTCTTCAACGATCCCGACGTGTTCTTGCTTCGCGACAACAACATCTCGATGTCCATGCAAAAGCGCAAGCTGCTCGCCAAGATCAACGGCCTTTTTGGGTCGCTGCTGTTTGTGTCCGACACAGTGTCGCGCTACACCGACGAACAGCGCGCGGTCTTTGCCGACACTGTCCGTCCCAAGGACGTGCAGGTGCAAAGCGCCGACCTCGACGGCGACATATTGACCGTCAAATATGCCGAAGACGGCGAGGCGAAAACGCTCAGGTTCGACTACAAGACGGGAGAGGAGAAGTAAGCGCTTCGCAAAGCGAAACTTGCAACGCCGGAGCAAAGAAAGAGCGCGTCGAATTTTCGGCGCGCTCGTGATTTTGAAAAATAAATGTCCGATCTCTTGACAGCTCTCGGCGAGAAGTTTTGCCGACTTTGCTTATCGCAAAGCGCGTTAAGGCAGATGTAATTTTTGTCAAGGATCGAGGACAGAAATTTTTCGGAAATGTGTTTTGCCTACGGCTTGCGGATATTCGGCGGTTATGCTATACTTGAATCGAGAGGTGAAATTATGAACAAAGCCGATGTATTTTTGAGTTACGAACACAGTATGCGCACCGTAGTCGAACACATTTGCTCGGTGCTCGAGGCGGACGGCATAAGCTGTTGGTACGCGCCGCGCGACGTGATGGGCGACTATGCGACCAGCATTGTCGACGCGATCGACAACGCTCGTGTATTCGTCGTCGTGCTCAACGGCGCGGCTTCGCAGTCGGCGCACGTTCTCAACGAGGTCGAGATTGCCTACAAGCGCATACTCGACGCGCAGGACGAGCTTGCCATTTTGCCTTTCAAGCTCAACGACGATCAGCTGTCCAAGGCGATGGAATACTACATCAAGCGGCTTCATTGGATTGAGGCGGGAGGTCAAGGCATCGACAAGGCGATTGAAGAGCTCAAGACCAAGATTGCCGCTATCGTGCGCCCGGGGCGGAGGCAAACGCAGGCGGAGCGGACGTCAAATCGCTACTACGACGAGAGCGACGCTGACGAGCGCAAACGGCTCAAGATTCAGCGGCAATTGCTCGAAAGGTTCGACAAGCCCGTCTACGACGCCGTATGCGCTTCAAAGGGCGCGTTCAACGTGCTCGACCTCGGGTGCGGCAACGGCAGCTTTGCCGCTTCGCGCCTTGCGGGGAAGGAGGTGGGTTGCATGCTCGGCGTCGATTGCAACGAGGGCGCGATCCAAAGTGCGATTGCCAACTTCGGCGCGGACAACGTCGAGTTTCGTCTTTGCGACCTTGAGAGCGATGACCTTTGCGGCGTGCTCGACGACTTTTGCTCGAAGAGAGGCGTCAAGTTCGATTTGATCAACCTGTCCATGGTCTTGTTGCACCTCAAAGACCCGCTCAAAGTGCTCAAAACGGCGCGCAAGTTCGCCGCAAAGGACGCCGCAGTCATCGTCAAGGACATCGACGACGGGCTGAATTTGGCATATCCCGACGAGAGCGGCGCCTTCGCCGAGGCGATGCGGCTTTGCGCGGCGAGTCCGTGGTCGGGCTTCCGTCAAAGCGGCAGGCAAGTGCCCTATTTGCTCAAAAGAGCAGGCTACCGCGACGTCGCTCTCGTCAAATGCGGGCTCGACACGCTCGGCATGGATTACGACGACCGCCAAGCGCTGTTCGACACCTATTTTTCCATCATAAAGCAAGATTACCGCATCCTCTCGACCACGCAGCCGGACAACGACAGCTACCGCCTCGCGCAAAAGTGGATCGACCAAAACTACAACGACCTCGAGGACGCCTTCCACGAAGAGAACTTTTTCTTTTCGCTGGGATTTATGCTTTTCACCGCAAAGAGATAAACGCATAGAGCCAAAACACAAAACAGCACTCGCAAGCGCGCCGATCGGCGCGCTTTTACGTGCGGAAAACGCGTAAAAATTGAACGATGAGAATGGGCAAAATTGCGCTCGTCACAATGCTTGAAAATGCACCCGAAACCACATCGAAAATATGCTCGCAAAATAACAATAAAATTTTTCGTCAAATTATCAGCGAAAAATACGCGTCTCATTTTGACAAAAAATACACATC
>CABKMX010000007.1 GCA_902373595.1 uncultured Christensenellaceae bacterium | reverse complement strand
CCGCAAGTCGGCGTGGACACGATCGCGCCGCCCTTGATGAACGTCTCGATGTAGCCCGCTTTGAGCGCCTGCAAATAGATCTTGTTGGTCGCCGGAATGACGATTGTGCGCACGTCGGGGGAGACGTGCTTGCCCTCGAGCACTTCCGCCGCCTGTTTGAGGTCGCTCAATCTGCCGTTGGTGCAGCTGCCGATCACGACTTGATCGATCTTGATTTCCTCTTTGACCTCGTCGACAAATGCGGTGTTGGACGGCAAATGCGGCTTCGCGACTACGGGACGGATTGCCGAAAGATCGATGTCGATCACGCGCTCGTATGCGTCGTCGTCCGCGGCGGCAAAGCGGTCGAACGTCTTGCCGCAGCTCTCGAGAGTGTACTCGTCCGTCTTTTTGTCGACGGGGAAGACACCGTTCTTTGCGCCGCACTCAATCGCCATGTTGCAGACGGTGAAACGGTCGTCCATGCTTAGGCTGTCCACGCCCTCGCCGCCGAACTCTATCGATTTGTAGAGCGCGCCGTCCACACCGATCATGCCGATGATGTACAGTATCAAATCTTTGCCGACGACGCCCTTGCGCAGCTTGCCGTGCAGGTTGAACTTGATCGCGGTCGGCACTTTGAGCCAAATCTTGCCGCTCATCATTATGCCGGCGATGTCGGTGCTGCCCACGCCCGTAGAGAACGCGCCCAGCGCGCCGTAGGTGCAGGTGTGGCTGTCCGCGCCGATGACCACCGTCCAGGGAAGGGCGATGCCCTTTTCGGGCAAAAGCGCGTGCTCGATGCCCATTTCGCCGACGTCATAGAAGTTCTCGACGTTGTTGGCGCGCGCAAAATCGCGCACAATCTTGCATTGCTGCGCCGACTTGATGTCGCGGTTGGGGGTGAAGTGGTCGAGCACGAACGTGACCTTGCATTTGTCGCAAAGTCCGCATCCGCTCTTTTGGAACACGTCGATTGCGACGGGTGCGGTCACGTCGTTGGACAGCGCGACGTCCGCATTGACCAACACGAGGTTGCCCCCGGCAAGCGACGGGTCGCACGGATCGATCCCCAGCTTGCGCGCGAGAATCTGCTGTGTGTAAGTAGCTTTCATATATATCTCCCGAAAATTATTCGTAGCGTTCGCGTTTGCGCTTTTTTGCGATGATAATCACGACGACGACCGTGACCACGGCAACTATGCATGCTACGACAATCAACGTGACCTGCAGCGTCGTCAATCCGCCCTCGGACAGATAGGCCGTCTTGACATAGCCGCTCATTGCGGTGCCGTCCTCTGTTTCGTAGCCAATCAGCGTCCACTCTTCGTCGACGTTGAGCCCCTCTGCCGCCAGCCGCACCACCTCGCCGTCCGTCAAAGTGTCGATGACGAGTTCGTCGCGCTCTTCGGGCAGCGAATAGACATTGACCGTCTCGCCCAGCTTGTCCGCGTTGACGATTGCGTCGACGCCGAACGACGGCATTTCGTACGGCCCGTACGGACCGAGGTCCTCTTCGGTGACGTAACCGTCCGCGACCGTGCCGTCGGCGGTCATCAAACTCACCCTCAGCCAATTCCACCCCTCGGCGGATTTGCCTATGTCGCCAATCACCGCCAAGGCGTCCTTGGGACCCACCGTGGCAATCACCGCCGCGCCGTCAAACGGGTATTGCAGCACCTTCAAACCGCTGTGCGTGGACGCTGCCGTGCTGCCGTGTTTCCAGCCCTCGCCGCGCTCGAGCAAGGTCAGCGCCGACTTGCGGACATAGCACATCTCGCCGTCCGCGTCCGCCGACGTGCGGATGTAGTAATAGCCTTCTGCCGAGCCGTCTTCGGCAGGCACTTCGGCGAGCACCAGCACATTGTCGCCCTCGCCGAGAGATGCGACGGGTTTGAGATTCTTGGGCGAGAAGTAGCCCTGCGTCGCAGCGGAAGCCTTGCCGACCGTCATAATCGGATATTCGGACGGAGCGGCGTAGACGACATTGTCGAACACGCTGTAATATTTGAGTCCATCGCCGTCGATCGAGTATTGAACGACCGAGCTTTCGGCGCGGTTTTGAACGAGCAGATAGGAAGTGCCGCCCTCGGAGTAGGGACGGATGTCGCCGTCCGCGACCACATCGGAGATCTTGACGACTGCCGTGCCGTCGACGCGATAGATGCCGTCCGTCGCGGCGGCATAGATTTCACCGTCAAGCGCGGCGACAGAGAGCCATTTGCCGCTTGTTTCTATCGGTTGAGCTTCTAACGGAGTAGCCGGAAGGCGTAAAAAACAGAGATCTCCGTCAAAGACGGCATAGACCAAATATGTATCGT
Source organism: uncultured Christensenellaceae bacterium (assembly GCA_902373595.1). Taxonomy (GTDB): domain Bacteria; phylum Bacillota; class Clostridia; order Christensenellales; family UBA3700; genus Ornithoclostridium; species Ornithoclostridium faecigallinarum. The sequence goes on along the minus strand of CABKMX010000007.1, from coordinate 14,170 downwards.
CGGCGGCAGCATCGGTTGTCGCCATATCATTGACTGTTCCGAGACCGAGATTGATGGACAGGGAAGACAACGCTTGAGCGGAGAAAGGAATAGAACAAAACCAAGTGTAGTCTCCTGCGTCTCCGGCCGAAACGGTTAACATGTTACCCGTCACGGTGATGGAGTCGATTTTGTTTGCAAATTGCGCATAGAGAGAGTCGCTGACCGCAAACTTTTCGAACACGTCTTGTTCTTCGCTCAAAACTCCGTCCGTGACGGAATAAGCCGCAAGTTTTTTATCGCCGCTGCTATCTGTAAGCAAGAAGACGTAATCTTCGGTCATCGCAATGTCCAAAGCTGTACCCGAAAAGCCTTTTGAAACAGAATTTCCGATTGTCGACAGGTGCAGCATCCCGTCCTTGGTCGTGTAGGCGACATGCCCGTCGTATGCGGCGTAAAGACTCGTCTCGTCGGGCGCAATCTTGATCTCGGCGTTCGTCTCCGCGACAGCGGTCGGCGCGGCGCAAAAAAGCATCGCCGTAACCGCGACGAGCGTGACGACTGCGATTGCGAAAATTCCGAAATGCCTTGTCCTTGTCATAGGTCATATTATATCACACGCTCGCACGATGTACAAGCGTTTTAAGCCGGAGCGCGCTTCAACGGATTTTCAAAAAGAGGAGCGGAAAATGCGCGGCGCCCTTGAAATGGCGGCAAAGTTATGATATAATCGAAGTATCAAACGCGGAGGAAGATTATGGAGATCGTCATCATCGGCGCGGGCGTGATTGGCTGCGCCGTCGCAAGAGAGCTCCGTCGTTACGACGTCAAGGTCACCGTGCTCGAAAAAGAGAACGACGTGGCGTGCGGAACGAGCAAAGCCAATTCGGGCGTCGTCCATGCCGGATTCGACGCCAAACCCGGTTCACTCAAAGCCAAATACAATGTCGCCGGCAACGCGATGTTCGACGCGCTCGCCAAGGAGCTGGGCTTTGCGTTCAAACGCAACGGAGCATACGTCTTGTGCTTTGACAAGGCTGACGAGCCTGTGCTTCAAAAGCTGCTCGAACAGGGCGTCGAAAACGGCGTAAAACAGCTTGAGATCCACACGGGCACGCAAATTCGCGAAAAGGAAAAGTATGTTTCGCAAGAGGTTACGGCAGGGCTTTGGGCGCCGACCTCGGGCATTGTCAGCCCGTACGGAATGACAATCGCGTATGCCGAAAACGCCTGCGTCAACGGCGCGCAGTTTTTGTTCGAAAAGACGGTGTGCGGCGTTCGCCGCGAAGGCGGCAAGACGGTCGTCGATTGCACGGACGGCACTGCCTATTCGGCGGATCTCGTCGTCAATTGCGCCGGCGTTCACGGCGACGACGTCAACAATTTCATCAATCCCGAAAAACTCAAGATAGTCGCTCGAAAGGGCGAATATATGCTGCTCGACAAGGCGGCGAGCTATGTCGCAGAGGCGACGCTGTTCCAATTGCCGACCAAGATGGGCAAGGGCATTCTCGTCGTGCCGACCGCCGCAGGCAACGTCATGCTCGGTCCGACCGCGGTCGACGTCGACAACAAAGACTGCACCGACACCACCGTCGAGGGATTGCAGGAGGCGTACGAAAAGGCGTGCAAGACGGTGCCGTCGCTGTCCAAGCGGGCGGCAATCACTCAATTCACCGGACTTCGCGCGCACTTGACGACGGGCGACTTCGAGATCGGCTTTGCGCCGTGCGGCGGACTTTACAACGTCGTCGGAATTGAAAGCCCGGGATTGACCGCGTCGCCGGCGATTGCGGTCGACGTCGCCAAAGAGATTGCCGAGACGTACAAATTGAAAAAGCGCGGCGACTTCGTTGCAAAGAGGCAGGCTCCGCCGTCGTTTGCAAAGATGACGGACGACGAGCGCGCGGCGTTGATTGCAAAGGATCCGCGTTACGGCAAGATTGTCTGCCGTTGCGAGACGGTGACGGAGGGCGAGATTGTCGACGCAATCGAAAGGCCGCTCGGCGCAAGAGATATGGACGGCATCAAACGGCGTACGCGCGCCGGTATGGGCAGGTGCCAAGGCGGCTTCTGTTCGCCGCACGTGATGGAAATTTTGGCGGAAAAGCTGGGGTGCGACATCGCCGAAGTAACCAAGAACGGCAAAGGGTCCGAGATTGTGACCGGGAGGGTGGAGTGATGATAAAGGATAAGAATTTGGTGATCATCGGCGGCGGTCCCGCGGGGCTTGCCGCGGCAAAGGCGGCTTACGACGCGGGTGAGCGCGACATCCTCGTGCTCGAGCGCGAAGACCGTCTCGGCGGCATTCTCAATCAATGCATACACAACGGGTTCGGTCTGCACACGTTCAAAGAGGAGCTGACGGGTCCGGAATACGCGGCGCGCTATGAGCGCGAAGTCGCAAAGAGGGGCATCGAGTGCAAGACGGGCACGACCGTGCTCTCAATCGCGGACAAGGTCGTCGCCTGCGTGAGCGCGGAGGACGGTCTTGTCAAATACCGCGCAAAGGCGATAATCTTGGCTTGCGGCTGCCGCGAAAGGCCGAGAGGCGCAATCAATATCGCCGGCTGCCGCGCGTCGGGCGTGTTTTCGGCAGGCACGGCGCAAAAGCTAATCAACATTGACGGACTCATGCCCGGCAAAGAGGTCGTCATTTTGGGCAGCGGAGACATCGGTCTGATTATGGCGCGCAGAATGACGTTCCAGGGCGCAAAGGTCAAGGCGGTCGTCGAGTTGATGCCCTATTCTTCGGGGCTCAACCGCAACATCGTGCAATGTCTGCAGGATTTTGACATTCCGCTCTATTTTTCGCATACGGTCGTCGCGATTAACGGCAAAAAGAGGGTGACCTCGGTCGTGGTCGCCGCCGTCGACGACAAGCTGCAGCCGGTGCCGGGCACCGAATGGGAGATTCCGTGCGATACGTTGCTGCTCAGCGTGGGGCTGCTGCCCGAAAACGAAATCGCAAAGACCGCCGAAGTCAAGCTCAGTCCTATTACGTCGGGCGCGGTCGTCGACGACACGCTGATGACGTCGCGAGAGGGCGTGTTCGCGTGCGGCAACGTGCTGCACGTCCACGACCTCGTCGACTTCGTCAGCGAGGAGAGCGAAAAGGCCGGCGCTTGCGCGGCGAAATATATCGCCGAAGGCGCGGGCGCGTCCGAATATGTCGACGTCGGCGCGGACGGCGGAGTGCGCTATGCGGTGCCGCAGAGGGTGCGGCGCGGAGCCGACGGAGCGCTCGGCTTCAAGATGCGCGTGGGCAAAGTCGCCAAAAACGTGAAGATAGCGCTGTTCTGCGACGGCAAAGAGGTCGCCGCAAAGCGTAAACAGATTGTCACGCCCGGCGAAATGGAGACGTTGAATTTGAACGCCGCGCAGGCGGGCGTCCTGCGCGGAGCGAAAGAGGCGGTCATCCGCTTGACGGAGGTGTGAGATGAAGGAGATGATTTGCATTTGCTGCCCGATGGGCTGCAGACTCAAAGTATATGACGAAGAGAATCCGATTAGGGTCGAGGGCAACACCTGTCCGCGCGGCGCAAAGTACGGCGCGGAAGAGGCGGTGTGCCCCAAGCGCGTCGTCACCTCGGTGGTGAGAGTGAAGGGCGGCGAGATTGCCATGGTCAGCGTCAAGACGAACGACGTCATTCCCAAAAGCATGATCTTTGACGCTCTCGCTTTGCTCAAGGGCAAGACAATCGACGCGCCGATCGGCGAAGGGGATGTCATCGTCAAAGATATTTTTGGCACCGGTGTCGATTTTGTCGCCACTAAGGCGGTGAGGAAGAGCGTATGAAAAGGTATGTGATCGCGATCGATCAGGGGACGACCAGCAGCCGCGCGATAGCGTTCGACGAGGGCGGAAACATCGCCGCCAAGGCGCAGCGCGAGTTCCCGCAGATCTATCCCGAGGCGGGGTGGGTCGAACACGACCCCGAGGACATCTACCGCACCTGTCTCGATTCGCTCAAAGAAGTCTTGGCAGCCGTCGGAGCGGAAGCGGTCGCCGCGATAGGGATAACCAATCAGCGCGAGACGACGATCGTATGGGATCGAAAGACGGGCAAAGCCGTCTATAATGCCATCGTATGGCAATGCCGCCGCACCGCCGACTATTGCGACTCACTCAAAGAGACGGGCGTGGACGCGATCGTCTATGACAAGACGGGGCTTCCCGTCGATCCCTATTTCAGCGCGACCAAGATCAAGTGGATCTTGGACGGCGTCAAGGGCGCAAGAGAGAGGGCGGAGCGCGGCGAATTGCTGTTCGGCACCGTGGACACCTACCTGATGTGGAGACTGTCGGGCGGAAGCATACACGCGACGGACTATACCAACGCCAGCCGCACGATGCTGTTCGACATAGGCGCGCTGCGCTGGGACGACGAGCTGTGCGAGTTGTTCGGCGTGCCGCAAAGCATGCTGCCGAAAGTGTGCGCGTCGGGGCATCTTTTCGGATACACGGACGAGAGCGAGGTCGGCGCGAAGATCGCGATCTCGGCGGTCGCAGGCGATCAGCAGGCGGCGCTGTTCGGGCAGCTTTGCACCGAAAAGGGCGACATCAAAAACACCTACGGTACGGGCTGCTTTACGTTGATGAACACCGGCACCGAGCGCATGCGCTCAAAGCGCGGCTTGATCACGACGCTCGCCGCAGTCGGCGACGGGCAAAAGCCGCAATATGTTCTCGAGGGCAGCGTGTTTGTAGGCGGAGCGGTGATACAATGGCTTCGCGACGAGCTCATGATGATCGAGACGTCCGCAGAGACCGAGCAGATTGCGCTCAGCGTTCCCGACACGGGCGGAGTCTATATCGTCCCGGCGTTCACCGGGCTCGGCGCGCCGCATTGGGACGCGCACGCGCGCGGCATTGTCTGCGGCATTACGCGCGGCACGGGCAGGGCGCACTTTGTCAGAGCGGCGCTCGAATCGATCGCCTATCAGGTGGTCGACGTCATGCACGCGATGGAGAGCGACGCCGGATATGACATCAAATGCCTTGCGGTCGACGGCGGAGCGTGTGCCAACAACTTCCTAATGCAGTTTCAGGCGGACGTGCTCGGCTGCAAGGTCGAGCGGCCGGCGGTCACCGAGAGCACCGCGCTCGGCGCGGCGTATCTTGCCGGACTCACCGCAGGGGTATGGACGGACGCCGACGCGCTCAAAAAGGCGCGGACGATAGACCGCACATTCACGCCGTCCATGCCGGCGAAGCGCCGCAAGGGACTTTTGGTCGGCTGGGCGCAGAGCATAGGCAGAGCGAGATACAGATGATTTTCGTGCCCGTGTGCGTAAAACGCGATTTTAAGCGCGGCGTGCGAGCAGGGAAAAGCCAATAATAACACCGACAAAGACGGAGAGCGACGCGTCGTCGCTCTCCGTCTTTGACTGAACCGGGGTAAAAAGCACGAGTGAAAAACGGGCGCGAAAACGCGGCGCAAGGCGGCCAAAGAGGGCATAAAACGCGCGCATTGCGCGCATTAGGCGGTAAAAAATTGCGTTTTGGGCGTAAAAACGCTTTATTTTTAGCAAAAAATGTAATACAATATATCGACAAGAGGTACGCGCGTGAACATATACGGTTTGACAAGTGTGGATATGACGGATTACGTCGAGCATATCGGCTGGTACAGCATCATCGATTTGGTGGTGTTGTGCGCTGTGTTCGCGCTCATTTTCGTCTTCTTCAAAAAGCGCAACAGCATCAAGCTGGCAATCTTTACCGTTTCGTATATCCTGCTCTATATCCTCGTCACGTTTGCCGGTATCTATGCGGAGAAGTGGCTGGGCGAGAGCGGCATAGGGTTCATGTACATCACAAAGCGAATCATGGACTTCGGCGCAATCTTCTTGATTGCGGCGTTCGCGGTCGTCTATCAATCCGACCTCAAGGTCATCTTCAGCAAAATCTCTCGCACAAGCGAAAAGAGCGGACATTACGAATACGAAACCTCGGACGAGGACCTCACCAACAGCGCGACGCAGATTGTCAAGGCTTGCCAAAACATGGCAAAGAACGACGTCGGCGCATTGATTATCATCGTGCGCACGGAAGTGCCGTCGCACATTTTGGACACCGGCACAAGGTTGGAGGCAGTGGTCACGTCGGGACTTTTGGAGAGTATATTCAGCACCAAGGGGCCGCTGCATGACGGCGCGGTCGTCATCAAGGGCGAGAGGGTGTTGTCGGCAGGATGCTTTTTGCCGCTGTCGCAAGAGGTGGACATTGCCAAAGAGTTGGGCACTCGTCACCGCGCGGCAATCGGTATCACCGAAGAGAGCGACGTGCTTGCAATCGTCGTCAGCGAGGAGACGGGCATCATCAGCACCGTCGACCACGGCAAGATCAAGAGATATATGACTCCCGACAAGCTGTTTGAACAGATCAAGCAGGCATACGGCGTGACCGCGGTGCCGCGAATCGACAAAAAGGAGAAAAAGAAGTTTTTATGATACTTTCGACGGCGGAATTTTTGTTGCCGCGCAAGGGCGCCGATATGTCCAAGTGGGCGGTGATCGCCTGCGACCAATTCACGTCGGACAGGGCGTATTGGGACAAGTTGAACGCATATGTCGGCGACGCGCCGAGCACGCTCAGGCTCATTCTTCCCGAGGTCTATCTCTGCGACGGAGACGGCGAAAGGCGCGCGGCGGACATCTATGCGGCGATGGAGCGCTATTGTGCGGACGGCACGCTCGAGGGCAAGAGAGGCTTTGTCGTCGTCGACCGCAGACAGAACGACGGCAGGCACCGTCTCGGAGCGGTCGCGGTCGTCGATCTCGAAGAGTATGAATACACCCCGCGCAACAACGCGCGCATAAAGGCGACCGAAAAGACGGTCGAAGAGAGATTGCCGGCAAGGGTGAAGTTGCGCGAAAAGGCGCTGCTCGAGGCGTCTCACATCATGCTGCTTGCCGAGAACGTGCGCCCGCTTTTGGAGGCGCTGCTCAAAGAGGGCGAAGAGGTCTATGACTTCGAACTGAACATGAACGGCGGACACTTGACGGGAAGGCTGATCGGCGACGAGACTAAACTCGCCGCGATCGAGGCGGCGGCGCTCAAAGCGCATCAAAGCCTCGCGTTTGTCGTCGGGGACGGCAACCATTCGTTGGCGGCGGCGAAGCTGGTGTGGGCGCAGGTCAAAGAGACAATTCCCCAAAGCGAGTGGGCGAGCTGCCCGGCGAGGTATGCGATGTGCGAGATCGTCGACATCGCCGATCCGTCGCTCGATTTCGAGCCGATACACAGGCTCGTCAAGGGCGGCGGCGAAGAGTTGGTCGCCTATCTTGCGGACAAGCTGTGCGGTTCGGCGAGAGCCAAGGCGGTGTACGGCGGCAAGGAGACTGAGCTGTCCGTGCCCGAAAACAGCGCGGACGCGATCGCGGACATCCAAAACGCGCTCGACGAGTACGCCAAGACGACGCCCATCGTCATAGACTACGTCCACGGCGACGCGAGCGTGCTCGAGGCGGCAGAGCGCGAGGGCGCCCTTGCGATTTTGATGCCGTGCATAGCGAAGGCCGGACTGTTCGATTATACGGTCAGGCGCGGGGTGTTGCCGCGCAAGTCGTTCAGCATGGGCAACGCGGAAGACAAGAGATATTACTGCGAGGCACGCAAGATCAAGTGAGCCTTACAATAAATTTTTAGGAGAGAAAAATGGCACAAAAGGTAGTCAAGTTCGGCGGAACGTCGATGGCGGACGCGGCGGCGATCGAAAAGGTCGCCAAGATCGTCGCATCCGATCCCGAACGCAACTATGTGGTCGTGTCCGCTCCGGGCAAGAGATCCTCGGGCGACACCAAGGTCACGGACATGCTTTACGCATGCTATCACGACCTCGAGATCAACGGCGAGTGCACCGCCACGTTCGCGAAGATCAGGCAAAGATATGTCGAGATCGTCAAGGATCTCGGGCTTGATTTCGACATCGAGCCCATTCTCGACGAGGTCGAAAAGAAGATGACCGCGGCATACTCGGTCGACTATTGCGCGAGCAGAGGCGAATATCTCAGCGCGATCGTGCTTGCCAAAAAGCTCGGCTGCGAGTTTGTCGACGCCTCCGAGATCGTCGTCTTTGACGACAACGGCGTGTTCAAACCCGAAGAGACCAACGAGAGGGCGGCGAAGCGCCTTTCGCGTACGCCCAAGGCGGTCATTCCCGGCTTTTACGGCGCGGACGCGTCGGGCAGCATACACACGTTCAGCAGGGGCGGTTCGGACATCACCGGTTCCATCGTCGCGCGCGCAGTAGACGCGTCGGTATATGAGAATTGGACGGACGTCGACGGCTTTATGTCCGCCGATCCGCGCATTGTGGAAAGCCCGCGCATCATCGACAAGATCTCGTACAAGGAGCTGCGCGAGCTTGCCTACATGGGCGCAAACGTGCTGCATCCCGAGGCGATCTTCCCCGTCAGAGAGAAGAACATTCCCATCAACATCCGCAACACCTTCAACCCGTCCGCTCCCGGCACGATGATCGTCGCCGAGGTCGAGGACAACGACAAGCAGGATTCCTACATCACCGGCGTTGCAGGCAAGAAGGGATACAGCATCATCTTCATCGAAAAGGAGTTGATGAACTCCGAACTCGGCTTTGCGCGCCGCGTACTCAGCGTGCTCGAATACTACAACGTGCTGTTCGAACATATGCCCAGCGGCATCGGCACGCTCAGCGTCGTCGTCGCGGACAGCGAACTTGCAGGCAAAGAGGATGTGGTGCTCGAACGTATCCGCAACATCGTCAAACCGGATACGATCGACATCAAGTCGGGCATCTCGCTGATCTCGACGGTCGGACACGGCATTTCGTTCAAGCCGGGCTCCGCGGCGAAACTTTGCGCCGCGCTTGCCGCCGAAAAGATCAACATCCGCATGATCGATCAGGGCTCGAGCGAGCTCAACATCATCGTTGCGGTCGCGACGCAGGACTACGAGAGGGCTATCAACGCGATCTATCACGCATTCGTCTGAGAAAAGAGTCACCGCGCCGCCTCCGAAACGTAATGCTTCGGGGGCGGTTTTTTGTCTGTACAAAAGCCGCCGCGCAAAAGCGCGGCGGCATATTTGCAAATTTTCGTCAATCAATACATATAATCCACGCCGTCGCTGTCGACCTTGGGGCATTGCGAGATCTTGGTCTGATACTTGTCCGTGTCGCCGACGTTGCGTTTGACGGAAATGGATTCGCAGCGCGCGGCGGCGATTGCCGAGCGGCCGCACTCCATCCAAGTGTTGCCATAGATGTCCACACTGCCGAGCGCCGCTTTGCCCGAGCAGGAGGGAAGCAGCTCGACTGCGGTGTCGAGGCATTGTTCGAACCTGTTCGCCTCAATCTCGACGCGCTTGGGAAGCCCGGCGTTGCCGTTGCGTCCGCTCATGCAGACGACGGCTTTGCCGACGATGTTCTTGAACGAGCAATAGTCGGCGCGGACAAAGCCCGAGGTTGAGAAGGCAAGCCCGTTGTCGGGCGAGCCGAGCAATGTCGCGCGGCGGAAGAAGACGTCCGCGGTGTGCAGACTTGCGTTTTCGACGCGCAGCGACGACGCGTTTTGCGGCAACGCCTCTTCAAAGGAGACGGTGCGGCTGTCGCGATCGTAGCCGGACACCGTCAGCGTTGCGACGGGGGCGAGGGCGCTGTCGGTCAGTATCGCCTTGTCGCCCTTTTCGAACGGCGACAGAGCGGTTGCGTCGGAAGAGCGCAATGTCAAAGAATTGCCCGAAGCGGAAGCGACGTCATAGAGCGCACCCTTGACCGACACCGTGTCGGCGAGAGTCGCGGCGAGCAGACAGTCGGAGATATAGAGCGAGCCGTTGCACTCGACCGCCTCGAACGCGCTGCCCAAAGTCGCGACGCTGCGTCCGCTCTGCGCGCGCAAAGTGACGTCCTGTATGGTGACGTTTTCGCACATATCCGCCTTGATTGCGCTGCCGTGGCAATAGCGTATCGTGACGTTGCGAACGGTGATGTCCTTGCAATTGATCAGCAAGATGCCGGGGCAGGTCTTGTCCGCGTCGAAGCGAATGTAGACGCAATCCTTTTTGACGGGTGCGGTAAGCCCCGAAAACGACAATTTGGCGAGCGTCCCTCCGGCGGACGGCGCAATCTTTGACGCGCCCTTGAGCTTGGCGAGAGGGTCGGAATTTTCGCGGCGTATCTTGTCGGCATTCAGGTCGCGGCAATATACCGCCGGATTTGTCATCGACGCAAGCAGATTTTGCTCGCCGCTCTTTACGGACAGAGGGGAGCCTTCCGTTACCGCATATTCGCCGCCGAAGCGCACGTCGGCGCTTCCGCCGAAAGCGGTGTTTGTCACCGTGAACTCGAGATATTCGGGATGAGCGGTCTCAAGGGTGAAATTGGTGAGCAGCACGCGCTCGCACCCCTCGAGGACGAAATAGTAGCCTCTGCCGTCAAGGCACAGCGTCGCGCCCGCGCCGTCGATTGTCGCGTTGCGCAAACCGCGGAAGCGGACTGCGGCGCGGTTGCCGTCGGTCGGCTTGAAGTCGAGCCGAGGCACAGCCGAGACGTAGGCGTTGTTTGAAGTCGCCCTTGTCAATTGTTCCAGATTTTTGAAAGAATAGAGTATCATATCAAAATTGTATCATAAGCACGCGCGGCTGTCAATCGCGGCGCGTAAATGTCAAAGCGGTCTGACGCCGAACCCGCGTTCGAGGCAGCCGCCGTCTTCGAGGAGTTTTGCCGCCGCGCGGCGAAGATATGTGTCTTGCGGCAATTGCCGCACCGGGCGGCGCTTGCAGTCGAAAATTCGCTCGGCGTCGTCCCAGCCTTTGCACTTTTTGACGGCGATAAGCGAAAACATGTCCGCAAAAACGTTGATGTTGGACGAAGAGGGCAGCAGCGTTTTGTTGACGGGACCGAGCAGCCACGAGTCTATGAAAAAGCACTTTGCGCGATAGTCGGGGAAGTGACGGGCAAAGAATTCGCGTGCCGCGGCGAAGGACGCTTCGCAGGCGGCAGGGTCGAGTTTTTCACCCTGCGGAACGTGTACGTTGAGGATATTTTCGCCCAAAGAGTGCGGAGGCGACAGCTTGCGAAGCCGCGAAATCGCGCCGAGAGGGCAATAAAGTTTGAAGAATTGGAATTGAAGCCTGCCTATGCGGAAGAGGCGCAGCGTCAGGTGGTGCGACACCCACGGATAGTTGGCAAGCCCTACGATGCCGTCCCGAACGCGGCAGTTGCGCGTCCATATCCCTATGTCCGACATAGTCGCGGCAAAGACGTCGTCGCCGATGCCGAGTTCGCGGTAGCGCTCGTGTGAATAGGTCGTCGCCGCGAGCACGCACGCAAGGCGCACGATCGGCGGTTTGCGCAAGAGCCGGGGACAGAACTTGCGCGCGCAACGCGGCGCGTATTTTTCGCAAAACGCGCGTTCGCGCTCAAACGCGTCCGCGGCGAGAGCTGCCGTCTCGTCGTCTATGCCGCAGAGCGCGGCGGCGGTGAGGATGTCCGTGCGGTCGATATGCCGCTGTTCAAAGGCGCGCTTGCAGGCGTTCATTGTCCGAAGCCGCCGTCCACGCCCAGGCATTGTCCTGTGACGTAAGTTGCGCCGTCGGCGAGCCAAAAGATTGCGTCCGCGACCTCGTCGGCGGTGCCGAACCTTCCGAGAGGGACGTCTTCGGTGATGGCGGCGCGCTCGCGCTCGTCAAAGCGCGCGTTCATCGCGGTGTCTATGACGCCCGGGGCGACGCAATTGACGCGCACGCCGCTCGGGGCAAGCTCCTTTGCCATTGCCTTGGTGAAGGCGATCACGCCGCCCTTTGCCGCCGAATAGACGCTCTCGCACGACGCGCCGACGACTCCCCATACCGAAGAGACGTTGACGATCGCGCCGCCGTTGTCGACAAGGTGCGGCTGGGCGTATTTTGTCATGTAGATCGCGCCCTTGAGGTCGGCGTCAATCAAAGACGAAATGTCGTCGTCCGCCATGTCCACGAGAGGAGAAATCGCCGACAGTCCGGCATTGTTGACGAGGACGCACGGCGCGCCCAATGTGCGCACGCATTCCTCGACGACGCGGCGGCACTGCTTGGGATCGGAGACGTCCGCCTTGATTGCGGTCGCAAAGCAGCCGTTGCTCGCGAGCTTGTCAATCAGCACCCGTGCGGAGGCGTCGTCTTGGCGATAGACCGCGCAGATCGCGTAGTCCGCGCTTGCGAATTTGAGGGCGGCAGCCGCGCCTATTCCGCGCGTCGCGCCGGTAATGATGACCGTTTTCATGATTATATTATACAATTTGCTTTGCGGCAATGCAAGCTATGTAGTATTATATCCGTATGGATAGAATTTTCGAAGATTTGAACGAGGGGTTGCGCGCCGCGCTCGCGGACGCGAACATCGAGACGGCGACCGCGATACAGCGCGAGGCAATGCCCAAGATATTCGAAGGCAAAGACGTGATTGCGCTCGCGCCGACAGGCTCGGGCAAGACGCTCGCGTATGCGCTACCGATTTTGCAGGGTATCGATCCGGACGGCGGAATACAGGCGCTGGTGTTGTGTCCGACGCGCGAACTCGCGATGCAGATAGGCGCGGTGTTCCGTTCCATGCTTTCGCACATCGAAGGGGTGAGGACGGCGGTGATTTACGGCGGCGAGAACTTTGAGCGGCAGCTCTATTCGCTGCGCAAAAAGCCGCATATCGTCGTCGGCACGGTCGGCAGAGTGCTCGATCATCTCGACCGCAAGACGATGAGGATCAAGAACCTGCGCACACTCGTGCTTGACGAAGGAGACGTAATGCTCAAAATGGGCTTCATCGAGGACGTGCGCAAGATAGTCGCCGCAATCGGAAAGGGCAGGCAAAACTTGCTCTTTTCGGCGACGATGCCGAGCGAGATTGCGGCGCTTTGCCGCGAGATGATGAACGATCCCGTCACCGTCGGAGTCGCCGCACACGAGGACAAGCCGGACGTGAGGCAGCATTACGTTGTCGTCGGCGACAGCCGCCGCGTGGGATGTCTGCTCAAATTGGTCAAAGCAAAGAGATTCGACAGATATATAGTGTTTTGCAACACGCGCTTCCGCGCCGAGAGGGTGCACCGCGCGCTGACCGCCTCGGGCGTCAACGCGGAGCTGCTCCACGGCGAGATGGATCAAAGGGACAGGACGCACGCGATGGCGCGATTCCGCAGCGGCGAAACGCCGTGTCTGGTCGGCACCGACGTCGCGGCGCGCGGCATTGACATACCCGATCTGCAGGCGGTGTTCAACCTCGATCCGCCCGGAGAGGCGGATGCGTATGTGCATAGGATAGGCAGGACGGCGCGTGCGTCGAGAAGGGGCGAGGCGTACACGTTCGTCGCGCCCGAGCAGACGGTGCTGATCGGAGATTATGCGCGCAAGACGGGTACGGTGCCCGAACTGCTCGAAATCGATTTGAGCGATTGCAAGACTTATACATTGCCGTCGGACGCGTCCGACAAACACAATGTCCGCACGCGTGCCGAGGCGTCGGCGGCGGGGGAGAGATTCTTTCTCAACGTAGGCAAAAAACACGTCCCCGACAAGGCGACGCTCGCCAAGTTGGTGTCCACGGTCGCGGACATTCCCCTGCACAAGATCACCGACGTCAAGCTGCGCGACACATATTCGTTCGTGCAGGTCACGCAGGACGTCAAGCACAAAGTGAGCGCGGTTGGCGGCTTTGACCTCGGCGGCAAAAAGATCGGCGTGCAGGTCGCGGACAGCGGCAAGGAGTTTTCGCAAAAGACGGACAAAAAGCCGCCCTTCCGCAAACGGGACGATGCCAAAGAGGGCAAGCGGCAGCAAAGAGGGGGCGCAAAGGGCAAGAAGAAAAGATAGGACCGCGCGAGTGCGCGTACGCGTGAGAGCCGTGCAAAAATTGCGCGGCTCTTGCATATATGCAGGCGATCACGGCAATACTTGACGCGTGAGAGAAATCAAGCATTGTATGGAGGCTTGCCGCGCTCGAATCGCAATGTTGAGCGGCAGAGAGTTGATTGTCGTGGTAGACCGCGGCCGCAACAAGATCGAGAAGTTTCGCGGCAAAATCCGCGACATGTACGACGCCGTGTTCACCATCGAGAGAGAGGACGGCGTCAGCTGTTTTTCGTACAGCGATGTGCTGACCAAGAACGTCAGATTCCTGGACGGCACCGCCCGATAGCATAAAAAGCACCGCCCTTGCGGACGGTGCGATTT
>CABKMX010000006.1 GCA_902373595.1 uncultured Christensenellaceae bacterium | reverse complement strand
GCTCGTCCTGTTGCTTGTTCGCCTGCTTTACAAGCTTTTTGCAGCCGGGAATACCCGAAAGCGCAACGGCGGATGAGAAGGGTGCGTCTTCGTCCAGCCCCTTGAACTTCTTGGCGGTGATGTCGCCGCCGACGGTGGGCGGAAGTTCGACCTTCTTGCGCTTTTTGGGCGCGGAGGGAACGGCGAGTTCGTACTTTTTCTCGTCGGGCGGAGCGGTCTTGGGACGCATCGGCTTTGCCGCTTGTCTTTGCGCCTGCATAGAGCTTTGTTGCGCGATGCCTTGCCTTGCCGCCGCCTCGAGGTCGAGACGGGTTTGAGGTATGACCGGCACCACGCCGTCGGGCGTGGGGATCGGAGCGCCGCAATAGTTGCAGAACTTCGAAATGTCGTTGATCTGTTTGCCGCATTTGTTGCAGAACATCTTTCCCTCCGAGAGCGCGACGGATGCCGCGCGTCTGTCGTCGGATGACCCGACGATTATATTTTAGCGGTTTTTTGCGCAAAAAGCAATCGTTTTCGCGTAATTGGCGTCCGCCGGCTCGATTCAGAGACCGAGCACGTCCGCCAAGTTGAATTTTGCCTGCATGATGAACGGGTTGGCCGCGCCGTCCGCGAACTTGCCGTAAGAGGAGAGCACGAACGTCCCATCCTTGCATGCGGTGCCGCTGTAACCGCAATCGGTGCCGCCGTCGTTGGTCGCGCCCAGCACGATCAATGCGTCGCCGAACGCCGCGGATTTGTCGGCGTCGCCCGTCGCGTAGTCGATCAGCTCCTGCGGATCGCCGACCCAGCCGACCCAGTAGCCGCCCAGCAGATTTTGGGTGCTGAACGCGCTCGATTTCATGCCGGGCAGGCACAGCCTGAACGAGATCAGCACCTTGCCCGTCGCCAAGTCGTACTCCGCCTTGTGTCTGTCGCCGGTCAGGCAGAGGGGCAGCTCTTTGAGTTCGCTCCACGTTTCGCCCTCGTCCGTCGACACGCAGATCAACGAATTTGTCGTGCGCGAGTTGCCTCTGCCGATCAAGATCAGTGTGTCATCGTTGGGAGCGGGCGCGCGGAAGATCTCTATCTCGCAAAGGTTTGCCGCCTGCTCGGCGTTGCGCTGAGAGTGCAAGAACTTCTTCGGCGCGCTCCACTCGGCGTTGCCGTCTTCGTCAAAGGTCAGATAGGAGACGTAGTTGTAGAAGTCGTAGTCGTGGAAGGTGCCCATCCACTTGTCGATGAAGTTGCCGTCCTCGTCGCGCAATTGAGTCAGCGACGACATCGCGACGATGACGTCATAGGGCAGCGCCTTGCCGTTTTCGTCAAAGTTGGGCAGGAGCTCTTCGGGGACGCCGTCGTAGGCGGGGTCGCCCTTGTCGGGTTGAGCGTCTGCCCATTCGACGCCGTATTCGTTTTTGAATTCCGACCAAGTCGCGCCGCCGTCGAATGACAGGGAGTAGTTGAAGCCGTCGGCGTAATATTCGTCGTCCGCCGCCCACGACGGGCAGCCGGACACGAGCAACAGTCTGCCGCCGCCGAGGTTGTAGAGCGTCGGCGTTTCCTGCGATTTTTCAAAACTTTGGGGCAGCTCGGAGATGCGTTCGCTCCAAGTGTCGCCGAAGTCGGAGCTCTCCTTCATGATGATCGCTCCCTTGCCGTGCCCGGCGGGGTAGGCGACGATCAGCTTGCCCTCGTCGTTGACGACGAAGTCGGGATGCCCGAGATAGGAATCGGTCCGGTCGATGACGGACGTGTACTTTTCGTCAAGCTCGACGACTCGAATGTCGCCGACATAGTCGAGCGCGTCCTTGCGCGTCGCGAGCCACACCGTCAAAAGAGTGAGTCCGACGATGACGAGCAGGATCGCCGCGCTTATCGCCGCGACAGCGAGCGTTTTGCGCATTTTTGTGTTTGATCGAGTTGTCTTTTCGCTGTCCATAGTTCGATTATAGCACAGCCGCGCACGTTTGGCAACGGGTATATTGACGGATATCCGCGCATATGCGCGCGCATCGGCGCGCGTGGCGAAAGTTTGCTTGACTATTGGGCGCAATGGGGATAAAATAGAACTATACTCGTTTGGGAGGACGTTATGAAAAGCGACATCCAAATCGCGCACGAAGCCGAACTCAGACCGATAGGCGAGATCGCCGCAAAACTCGGCGTCAACGACTGCGAACAGTACGGCAAGTACAAGGCAAAGATCGACCCTGTCGTCTCTTCCAAGGGCGGCAAGCTCATCTTGGTCACCGCGATCAATCCGACCGCGCTCGGCGAGGGCAAGACGACCACGTCGATAGGTCTTGCCGACGGCATGGCAAAGATAGGCAAAAGAGTATGCCTTGCGCTGCGCGAGCCGTCGCTGGGACCCGTGTTCGGCATCAAGGGCGGAGCGACGGGCGGCGGACACGCCCAGATCGTCCCGATGGAGGACATCAATCTGCATTTCACCGGCGATCTGCACGCGATCACATGCGCAAACAATCTGATTGCCGCGATACTCGACAACCATCTGCAACACGGCAATGAGTTGCATATCGATCCGACCAAGGTCGTCTGGAAGAGGTGTCTCGACATGAACGACCGCTCGCTGAGGAACATCGTCTGCGGGCTGGGCGGCAGCACGGACGGCGTGCCCCGTCAAGAGGGGTTCAACATCACCGCCGCATCCGAAGTCATGGCGATTCTATGCCTTGCCTCCGACCTCAAGGACCTCAAAAGGCGCATCGGCGACATCATCGTCGCATACGACAGGCACGACGAGCCGGTGACATGCGCGCAGCTCGGCTGCGCGGACGCGGTCGCGATCGTGCTCAAAGACGCGCTCAAACCCAACCTTGTCCAAACGCTCGAGGGGACGCCCGCGCTCGTGCACGGCGGGCCGTTCGCCAACATCGCCCACGGCTGCAACAGCGTGATCGCTACGCGCACCGCGCTTGCGCTTGCCGACTATGTGGTCACCGAGGCGGGATTCGGCGCGGATCTCGGCGCGGAGAAGTTCCTTGATATCAAGTGCCGCGTCGCAGGCGTCAGACCGCAGGCGGTCGTGCTCGTCGCGACGGCGCGCGCTCTCAAATATAACGGCGGGGCGTCCAAGGCGGACGCGTCCAAACCGGACGAAAAGACGCTCGAAAAGGGGCTTTGCAACCTGATCGGGCACATCCGGAATTTGAGGGACGTCTATCACGCCAACGTCGTTGTCGCGATCAACAAGTTCGTCACCGACACCGACGGCGAGATCGCTCTGATCGAGCAGGCGTGCCGCGGCGAGGGCGCCGACTTTGCGCTTTGCGAGTGCTGGGAGAAGGGCGGCAAAGGCGCGGTCGAGCTGGCAAAACAAGTCGTCGCCGCATGCGACAAGGGCGGCGAGATCACGTTTGCCTATGACATGGACGACGACATCAAGACAAAGATCTTCAAGGTCGCGACCAAAGTTTACGGCGCCGCCGGCGTAGAATATGCCGCCAAGGCGGAGAAGAGCATCGCGCGTCTCGAGAAGTCGGGCAAGGGCAAATTGCCGATATGTATCGCGAAAACGCAATATTCTTTCTCGGATGACGCGACAAAACTCGGCCGCCCGACGGGCTTTACGCTGCACGTCAAAGACGTCGAACCGCGCGGCGGAGCGGGCTTTGCGGTCGCCGTTTGCGGCAACATCATGCTGATGCCCGGGCTCGGCAAGCGCCCCAACGCGCTCGACATGACGATCGACGACGATACGCAAGAGATAAAAGGATTGTTTTGACGGAGGAGAGAATGGAGCAAGGTTCTTCCAACTTCATTGAAGACATCATCGACAAGGACATCGAGGCGGGCTGCGACAAGATTGTCACCCGTTTCCCGCCCGAACCCAACGGCTATCTGCACATAGGGCACGCCAAAAGCCTTTGCATCAACTTCGGGATGAAGAGCAAGTACGGCGGCGAGTGCAATCTGCGCTATGACGACACCAATCCCTGCAAAGAGGATCAGGAATATGTCGATTCCATCAAGCGCGACATCGCGTGGCTGGGCTTCAAGTGGGATCGCGAACTCTATGCGTCCGACTATTTCGACAGGATGTACGAGTGCGCAGTCGGCTTGATCATGAAAGGGCTGGCATATGTCTGCGACTACTCGGCGGACGAGATCCGCGCGACACGCGGCACGCTGACCGCTCCCGGGCAGAACAGCCCGTGGCGCGAGCGCACCGTGTCCGAAAATCTGCGACTCTTCGACGAGATGAAGAGAGGGCTTTACGCGGACGGAGAAAAGGTGCTGCGCGCCAAGATCGATATGGCAAGCCCCAACATGAACATGCGAGACCCGGTCATCTACCGCATCTTGCACGAGACGCATCACCGCACCGGCGACAAGTGGGTCATCTATCCGATGTACGACTTCGCGCATCCGCTCGAAGACGCTTTCGAGGGGATCACTCACTCCATTTGCACGCTCGAATTTGAGGATCACCGCCCCCTCTACGATTGGGTCAAGACCAATTGCGGCTTTGGCGATTTCCCCAAACAGATCGAGTTCGCGCGGCTCAACATCACGCGCACGATCATGTCCAAGCGCTTCCTCAAAAAGCTGGTCGACGAGGGCAAGGTCTCGGGCTGGTCCGATCCGCGCATGCCTACGCTCAGCGGCATGAGGGAGAGGGGATATCCGCCCGAGGCGATCCGCAACTTCTGTGCCGCGGTCGGCGTGACCAAAGCCAACAGCGAGGTCGACGTCGCCTATCTCGAGCATTTCGTCCGCGACCACCTCAACAACACCGCGGACAGAGTCATGGTCGTCAAAGACCCGATCGAGATGATCATCGAGGACATGGAGGGCGGCGAGCTTTGCCGCGTCGAGAACAACCCCAACGCCGAGACGGTCACCTATCGCGACGTCATCTTGGGCAGGCGCATCTATATCGACAGGGCGGACTTCGCGCCCGTACCGCCGCCCAAGTACAAGAGGCTCGTCCCCGGCGGAACGGTCAGGCTCAAGGGCGCTTACATCGTCGAATATGTGTCGCACGAGTGCGACGACGCCGGAAACGTGACGCGCGTCGTCTGTCGCCGCATCCCCGACAGCAAGAGCGGCGGAGCGAACGCGGGCATCAAGGTCAAAGGCGTCATCCAATGGGTCAACGCCGACGACTGCGTCGACATCGAGTTGCACGAATACGACTATCTGCTTTTGGACGGGGAGGGCGACTTCAACGACAGGCTCACCCCCGACAGCCACCGCATCTTCGCCGGCGCGAAGGGTGAGGCGTGCCTTGCGGATGCAAAGCCGTACGACCGCTTCCAATTCATGCGCATGGGCTATTTCAGCGCGGCGGGCAGCTACGGCGAGGGCAATCGTTCGTTCAACATGATCACCGGGCTCAAAGACAGCTATGCCAAATAAGCTGTTTAAGCCAAAGGGCGTAAAAGAGCGCAAGTCAAGCTCGATCGCCGATTACAACTCCGAGCACGGCACCAAATATCTGATCTTCGCGATGCGCGACGTGACGGACATGAAGTCGGAGACGGGGTACGGCGGCGACGGTCAGCCGGTATATCTCAAAGAGTTCTTCTCGATCATGTTCGGCAATCACGAGTTGACCGAGTATGTGCTGCTCGACCCGTCGGTGTTCGACGAGGCGGCGATGAAGGACGCAAAGCGCGTCAAGGTCGGCGACTGCGAGCTGAGCTACACCTATCGCAAGGGCGCGTTTTCGCGCCGCCATTACAACGCGCGGTTCGAGTACGACGGCGTGCAATACTATGTCTATCTCAAGACTTGCAACGACGTCAAGTTCAGTCAATTGATGACGGAATTCTTTGAGGGCAAGCTGTATTGATTTTTCGTGCCCGTGTTTGAAAAACGTGTTTAAGTAAAAAAGAAGGAGCGCTTTCGGGCGCTCCTTGTTTGTCGGTTCAATTGCCGTAAATGCAGTTGCCGTCGCTGTCGATCGCGACGATCGCGGGGAAGTCTTTGACGGTGATTCGTCTGACCGCTTCGGTGCCGAGGTCGGGATAGCAAATCTCCTCGACGGCGGTCACCGTGCCGCTGTAAAGCGCGCCCGCGCCGCCTATCGCGGCGAAGTAGACGCCCTTGTTGCGCTTGATTGCCTCTATGCAGTCGGGGCTGCGCTTGCCCTTTCCGATTTGGGCGGCGAGCCCGTGATCGAACATATAGGGCGTGTATTTGTCCATACGTCCCGATGTGGTCGGACCGCAGCTGCCCATCACCTGTCCTTTGACCGCCGGGCAGGGCCCCATGAAGTATATGGTCTCGCCGGCGTAATCGAAGTCGGGCTTGCCGCTTTGGATGCTCTCGAACAGCCGCTTGTGTCCGGCGTCGCGGAAGACGAGCATAGTCCCCGACAGGAGGACCCCGTCGCCGACTTTGAGCTTTGCGAGTTGTGCCTTGTCAAAGGGCATGGTCAATCTCTTCTCACTCATAGCGCACCCCCTCTTTGCCGATGACGGCTACCTTTGCGCGGCTGCAATGGCACAAGATGTTGACCGCGACGGGCAGCGACGAGATGTGTGTGGGATATTTGCGAATAAACACGCCAAGTGCGGTCGTCTTGCCGCCGAAGCCCTGCGCGCCCACGCCGAGAGAGTTGATCCTCTCCATGAGTTCGCGTTCGATTGCGTCCAATTGAGGATCGGGATTGGCGGAGCCGATCTTGCGGAACAGCGCCTGCTTGGACATCTTCGCGCACAGCTCGAACGTGCCGCCCAGCCCCACGCCGACGATGACCGGAGGGCAGGGATTGGACGCCGCGCGTGCGACCGTTTCGACAATCAAATCTTTCGCCGTCTCCAATCCTTGCGCAGGGTTGAGCATATACAGCGCGGACATATTCTCGCTGCCGAAGCCCTTGAGCATGACGCTCACTTTGACCTCGTCGCCCGGGACAAAGTCGGTGTGGACGACCGCAGGGGTGTTGGTGCCGGTGTTGACGCGCGTGACGGGATCGAGCACGGACTTGCGCAGGTCGGCATAGCCTTCCCGGACGGCGCCGTCGATCGCGTCTTGGAGCAGGGCTCCGGTCAAAAGGACGTCTTTGCCGATTTCGACAAAGACGACGCACATCCCCGTGTCTTGGCAGACGGGATAGCCCATTTGGGCGGCGAAGCGCGCGTTTTCGCACATCTTGGTCAGGGCGAAGCGCGCGGCGGGGACCTTTTCTTCGTCGCGAGCTCTTTCGAGTGCGGAAAGACAGGTCGGTTCGATATTGCGGCTGATTTCGACAATCGCCCTGCGTACTTCTTCGGCGACGGTCGAGGTGTCGACAGTAAACATAGTCATCTCCTTATGCGTATTATTTTAGCATATTCGCGCTTTACTTACAACAGAAAATATGCTACAATTATACGCGGCGAAAAGCCGTTGCTATGGATAAATTGGAGATATGCACGCTTGCGAGCGGCAGCAAAGGCAATTGCACCTATCTGCGATACGGCGACACTTCGATTCTCATCGATCAGGGACTCTCGCTCAAAGAGCTGAGGGTGAGGGCGAACTATCGCGGCATCGATTTGTCGCAGACGGACGCGTTGTTTGTGACGCACGAACACTCCGACCACGTCAAAGGCGTGGGCGCGTTCGCGCGCGCGTATGATACGCCCGTATATATCCCTGCGGCATGTATGGGCAATTTCAAGACCGAAGACGGCGACGAGAGGTTTTTCGTCCCCAACGAGTACGACGGCGAGGTCGCCGTCAAGGGTCTGTCGGTCAAGCCCTTCCGCGTGCCGCACGACGCGCACTACACGGTCGGGTACAGGATCAGCACGGGCAAAGAGGACGTCGCGATTGCGACCGACCTCGGCTTTGTGTCGGACGGGACGTTGGCGAAGTTGGTCGGGTGCAAGGCGGTTGTTCTCGAGAGCAATCACGATCCGCTGATGCTCGAGGGCGGCAGATATCCGCGCATGCTCAAGGCGCGTATCGCCGGCAAAAACGGGCATTTGAGCAACGACGCCTGCGCCGAAACCGTAGCGGCGCTTGCCTACAACGGCACCGAAAAGATAGTCCTCGCCCATCTCAGCGAGGAAAACAACACCCCCGAACTCGCATTTGAGGCGAGCCGCGAATTGCTCGCCAAGCGCGGAATCAAGGAGGGGGACGACGTCTTGCTGTTCGTTGCGGATCAGTTCAAGCCGTCGGGGAGAATAACTGTATGACCAAGACGGAATTCAACGGCAAAGCGCTGTATCGATGGGAGCCGAGCGACGGCGCGGCGGTGTTTTTGGGCAGCTATGTGCTCAAATTGCTGCTTCAGGTGATCATCGTGATCGTGCTCGGCGTCACCGACGTCGACCCCGCATTTTCAAAGACGATTGCCTATGCGTGCATCATCACTTCGTCCAACGAGATCGCGTTTTTGCTCACGCCGCTCGCCTACGGCAAGATCAAGGGCTACGACACGATACGCGGCATGGGCTTCGAGGGCAGGTTTTCGCTTTGGGCGACGCTGCTCGTGATACCCCTTTCGGTCGCGCTGATCTGCATGGGTCAGCCGCTCGCCGAGGGCTTTGTCAGGCTGGTCGCGCTGATCGGATACGATACCTCCGCGGCGACGTCGATTATGCCGTCGACTCCGGGCGAGCTTGCCGCGACGCTCATCCTCGTCGCGCTGCTTCCGGCGATCGCCGAGGAGTATGTGTTCAGAGGCTGCGTTGCGCGTGCGTTTGCGCGCAAAGGCTATGTCTTTTCGGTCTTTATGTCCGCGCTGCTGTTCGCGATCATGCACGGCAGCCCCCTTCAACTCGTACATCAATTTTTGATCGGCGTCGTCTGCGCGGTGCTGTTCTTTGCGACGCGCAGCCTTTGGCCGCCGATAATTTTGCACTTCCTCAACAACGCGATCGCGCTCGTGCTCGGCTACGTTCAAAACAGAGGGTCGGCGTTCGCCGTCACCGAGGCGTGGCAATATGTCGTGATGTGTGTTGTCGGCGTCGCGGCGACGATAGGGCTGCTGATCGCGGTGATATATCTGTGCAAGGCGCGCGCCGCGAAGGTCGATCCCGAGTCGGGCGCGGCAAAGAGAGCGGATATGGAGCGCACGCTGCGTTCGCTGTACGAATCGCCCGAGGTCAGAGGCGCGGCGCAGGCGGAACTCGACGCGCTCGACGCCGAGCTTGCCGAGGCTAAGAGCGAACAGATGGCGGAAGTCATCAAAGAGGCGCGCCGCGAGAGCGCGAACAAGACCAAATTGCGCGACCGCCGCGCGCTGATCTATGCGTTCCTCTTCGCCGGCGTGCTGTGGATATTGATGTTCATCCTCAACATCGCGGGGGTGCAATGATTTCGGTGTCGGTCGTCTGCGTGGGCAAGCTCAAGGAGAGTTACCTGCGCGAGGCGAGCGCGGAATACGAAAAGCGGCTGAGTCGCTTTTGCAAATTTTCGGTCAAAGAGGTCGCCGAACAGCGCTCGGACGCAAAGAGCGCGGCAGAGATAGAATCGGTCAAGCGCGCCGAGGGAGAGAGATTGATTGCGGCGCTCGGCGGCGGATTTGTCGTCGTGCTCGACGGCAGAGGAAGACAGGCGACCAGCGAAGAGATTGCGGCAATGCTCGCCGCGGCGGCGCAGAGGACGTCGCATATCGACTTTGTAATCGGCGGTTCGTACGGGCTGTCGGACGAGGTCAGGGCGAGGGCGGACGAGGTGATATCTTTCGGCAAGATCACTTTTCCTCACCAATTGATACGCATAGTCGCCGAAGAGCAGATTTACCGCGCGTTTACGATCAACAACAACATCGCCTATCACAAATAGGCGACACGTTTTGACTTTTGGACGCATACTATGCGGTATGTACTCATACGAAGATATGTCGGCGGAGCTTGACGCGCTCGCGGCAGATGGCGCAAAAAAGTTCGTCGTCGGATACAGTCTTTTCGGCAGAGAGATTGCCGGCGTCTTCAAGGGCGCGCCCGACGGACCGCAGCTTCTCATTCAAGGCGCTATGCACGCGCGCGAATGGGCGACCGCCGAGCTTTGCGTCAGGCTGTTCGACGCATATGGCGGCGACGCAGGGCTTTGGTGCCTGCCCATGACCAATCCGGACGGCGTCATGCTCGCGCAGTTCGGCGTCGACAGCGCGCCGAGCGGAGAGAGGGACTTTCTGCTGTCTCTCAACGGCGGCAGCGAGGACTTTTCGCTTTGGAAAGCCAACGGCAGAGGCGTCGATCTCAACGTCAACTTTCCCGCTCTGTGGGGAACGGGGACGTCCAACAAATTCGCGCCCGCGCCGTCCGACTATGTCGGCGAACATCCTTTGTCGGAGCCGGAATCGCGTTCGCTCGCGCTGTTCACGCTCAAAGTTCAGCCGTCGGCTACGGTGTCCGTGCATGCGCGCGGAGGAGTGATTTACGGCGGATTCGGCTGCTACGACCCCGAACGCGCGCTCGCCGAAGAGGTCGCCGCCGCCTGCGGATACCCCCTTCTCAAAGCGGAGGGCAGCGCCGGAGGCTACAAGGATTGGTTCATCGCCACGACCGCACGGCTCGGGCTGACCGTCGAGGTCGGGGGAGAGGATACGCCCTATCCCGAGTTGCAAGACGAGCTCGACGATATATTCGCGCGCACGCGCGGTATACTGCCGACGCTGTCCGCACACTATGTCGGAAGCGGATAACGCTGCTGAAAAGCGAGGAGATATGGAGACAAAAGAGAAGTTTATGAGACGCGCGCTCGCCGCGGCGAAGAGAGCGGCGGCGAAGGGCGAAGTGCCCGTCGGCGCGGTGATTGTCAAGGACGGCGAGGTCGTCGCGACCGGCTGCAACATGAAGGAGCGCAAAAATTGCGCGCTCTACCATGCCGAGACCGTCGCGATTGCGCGCGCGTGCAAAAAGTTGGGCAATTGGTATCTCGACGGCTGCGAGATGTACGTCACTCTCGAGCCGTGTGCGATGTGCGCGGGCGCGCTGATCAACAGCCGTCTGGACAAGCTGTATTTCGGCGCGTACGACCCCAAGGGCGGTTGCTGCGGCAGCATATGCGACCTGCCGAGCGACAGACGTTTCAATCACCGCCTCGAGGTCGAGGGCGGAATTTTGCAAGAGGAGTGCGGAGCGGTGCTCACCAAATTTTTCCGCGCACTTCGGGAGGGTAAAAAATGTTGATAGTAGGATTGGGCAACCCGGGGAGCAAGTATGACGGGACCTACCACAATCTCGGATTTTCCGCGCTCGACGCGATTGCGGAGAGGCTGGGTGTGAGCATCGACCGCAAGGGCGACGGCGCGCTGTTTTGCAAGACTTACGTCGGCGGCGACAAGGTCGTGCTCGCCAAACCGCAGACATATATGAATCTGTCCGGGACGAGCGTCAATCTGCTTTTGGGCAGCAACGGCTTCAAGCCCGAGCAGTGCGTGATATTGTACGACGACATCGAGATCCCCGTCGGGACGTTGAGGGCGCGCGCGGGCGGCAGCGCAGGCACGCACAACGGCATGCGCAGCGTGATCGGCGAGACGGGCTCGGACAAGTTCAAGCGAGTGCGTATAGGCGCCGGATTTGAACGGGGCAGAATGGACCTTGCGGACGTCGTATTGTCCAAGATACGCGGCGAGAACAAGGACAAGACGGACGGCGCGATAGCGTTCGCGGCGGACGCCGTGTGCCGCTTTTTGACGGACAAAGACTTTGACAAATTGATGAGGGAGTGCAACGTGTACGGCAAATAAATTTTCGTACCCGTGTCGATGATATGCAACAAAAGTTTTTCAATGCAACTCAACTTCAAGCGCTCGGCGGCGAATGGGCGGCGCTTGCGGACGCGATACGCGAAGGGCGCAAGACGTCCGTCTTCGGGCTGGGATGGGCTGAAAAGGCGCTGGTCGCCGCGCATGTCGGCGCGCCGTTGCTCTTTGTCGCAAAGGACGAGGCGTCGGCAGGCAAGCTGACCGAACGCATAGCGGAGTGGCTGCCCGAAGGGCGCGTTGCGTATCTGCCGCCCAAGGATGACGTGCTCATCTATCGCAAGCGATTCCAATCCGGCGCGCTTGCCGAGCGCATGTCAGTGCTCGTGCGGCTCGCCGAGGGCAGGTTGGATTGCTGTGTGACGAGCGCGCAGTCGCTCGTGCAATATGTGCCGCAAAAAGAGAGGCTCGTCGCAAGCGCGGCTTCGGTCGCGGTGGGCGGCGAGGTCGATCCGATTGCGCTTGCCGAAAAGTTGACGGCGCTCGGCTACATACGCTGCGACGCGGCGGAGGAAAAGAATACATTTGCGTTGCACGGCGATATATTGTCCGTGTTTCCGCCCGATCGTGAGAGGCCGTTGAGGATATCCTTTTTCGGCGATTCGGTCGAGAGTATCAAGACCTTTGATCCCGAAAGTATGAGTTCGCTCGCGGTCGAAAACAGGCTCGACTTTATGCCGGCGGGCGATGTGTTCGCGACTTCGGAAGAGGTGCGCCGTGCGCTTGCCGCCGCTAAAAGGGCCGTCGCCAAGACGGAGGGTCATGCGCGCGACAGGTTGGACGCAATCGTTGCCGAACTCGAAGCGGAGACCTCGATAGGGCAGAACTTCCAATGGCTTTTGCCGTGGCTGGACGGGTCGCGGCGATTGGTGTTCGACTATCTGCCCGAAGGCTCGGCGATCTTTGTCGACGACCCGTCGGGAGTCGCCGAAAAGCTCAATCTCTATCTGCGCGAACACGGTGAAAGAGTCAAGGCGCTCGCCGCGGACGGCGAGGTGCTGAATGCGCATACTAAGTGTCTTTCGACTCGTGAAGAGGCGCTTTCGAGATTGACCGAGACGGGGATTGTCGGCTTCATCGCCAATCGGTCGACCAACAGCGTCTATTCGGCGGAGAGGGCGTTTGCGCCCAAGTTTTCGAGGATTGAGGACTATTCGCTCAATGTCCAAAGGCTCTATTCCGACCTCACAAACTATATGCATGCCGGCTATACCGTCGCGCTGTGCATGGGCGAAATGTCGAGGGCGCGGAGCATCGCGATGTCGCTCAAAGACAACGACATTCCGTGTCGGATCTCTGACGACGTCGACCTTGTTCCGGGCACGCTGACGGCGACGCCTATTGCGTTGTCATACGGCTTTTGTCTGCCGGGGATAAAGTTCGTCGCGATAGGCGCGAGGGATATATCGCGCTCTCGAACGGTCAGGTCGGCGTCGAGCGGCACATGGCTGTTTACTCTGCCGCGAAAGGGCGATTATGTCGTCCATGAAGTGCACGGCATAGGCAGATGTCTGGGCATTGAAAAGATTGAGTTTCAGGGCATAATGCGCGACTACGTCGTCATTGAATACCGCGACGGCGGCTTGTTGCAGGTGCCGATCGATCAATTGGACAGGCTGTCGCGCTACTCGGGCAGCGAGCGCGTGCCGAGGCTGTCCAAGCTGGGCGGCAAAGAGTTTGAAAAGATAAAGAGAGAGGTCGCCAAGTCGGTCAAAAAGATGGCGATTGACCTCGCCGCGCTCTATGCGGAGAGGGAGAGCCGCAAGGGCTATCGCTACGAGCCGGACACCGACGAACAAAAGCGGTTCGAGGACGCGTTCCCCTATGACGAGACGCCCGACCAGCTGCGCGCCGTCGCCGAGATCAAAGAGGACATGGAGAGCGGCAGAGTTATGGACAGACTGCTTTGCGGCGATGTCGGCTACGGCAAGACCGAAGTCGCGTTCCGCGCGATCTTCAAGACGGTGATTGAGGCGAAGCAGGCGGTCATACTCGCGCCGACGACTTTGCTCGCGACGCAACACTATAAGACCGCGTGCGAGAGGTTCAGGGATTTCGGGATCAACATCGAGTTGCTCACGCGTTTCCGCTCGCCCGACCTTGTCCGCACTTCGCTGGATAGGGTGAAGAGAGGGGTCGCCAATTTGATTATCGGCACGCACAGGCTTTTGTCAAGGGACGTGGAATTCAACGATTTGGGACTGATTGTCCTCGACGAGGAACAGCGTTTCGGCGTTGAGCACAAGGAAAAGCTCAAGGTGCTCAAACCCGACGTCAACGTATTGACGCTGTCGGCGACGCCGATACCGCGCACGCTCAACATGGCGATGACGGGCATACGCGACATCAGCGTGCTTGAGACGCCGCCGACCAGCCGCATACCGGTGCAGACCTATGTGACCGAGCTCACCGACGCATTGCTTCGCGACGCGCTCATGCGCGAGCTCGCGCGCGGCGGACAGGCGTTCATATTGTACAATCGCGTCGACGGCATCGAAAACTTTGCGCAAAAGGTCAAGACGATAGTCCCCGAGGCGCGCGTCGTCGTCGGGCACGGACAGATGGAGCAGCGCGCGCTCGAAGAGAACGTGGGCGCGTTCTATGCGCGCACCGCGGACGTGCTCGTATGCACGACGATCATCGAGAACGGCATAGACGTCCCCGACGCCAACACGCTGATTGTCTGCGACGCGGACAGACTGGGGCTTGCCCAGCTCTATCAATTGCGCGGCAGAGTGGGCAGGCGCAACCGTCTCGCCTACGCATACTTCACGACGCCCGAGGGCAAGGTGTTGACCGAGGACGCGTCAAAGCGATTGACCGCAATCATGGATTTCACCGAGTTCGGCAGCGGTTTCCGCATCGCGATGCGCGATCTCGAGATTCGCGGCGCAGGCACGATTTTGGGCAGGGAACAGCACGGGCACATCGAGAAGGTCGGCTACGACCTCTATTGCAAGATGCTCGCAAAGAGCGTCGAAGAGGTGCGCACCGGCAGGGTACAGGAAGAGGAAGAGCCGGACGTCAACGTCAAGTTGGACGCCTATCTCGACCAAGGCTATGTCGGGTCGGTCGACGAGCGTCTCAAGATTCTCAAGGCAATCTCCGCGCTGGCGAGCGCGGAAGAGGCGTGGGAGCTGGTGCAGACATTGACGGACGCGTACGGCAAGCCTCCCAAGGCGCTGCTCAATCTCATCAACCTCGGACTTGTCAAAAACCTTGCGCGCAAGGCGCGCGTCAAGCGCGTATTCGTCACCGACAGGGCGGCGGACATCACTTTCCGCGACGCGTCGGGTGTGCGCAACGAAAAGACAATCGGAGCGCTGGCGTCGATGTCGGGCAAGTGCACGTTGCTCGGAGAAGAGGAGCCGAAGGTCGTTTTCGACTGCAGATTCGAGTCTAACGAGAATAAATTTGCATTGATTGCCGAGTTTTTGCGTAAATGCGTTTAATTTCGCTTTACGTCTCGCGCGCCGTTGTGTATAATAATAAAAGTAATGCATTATTTTCATTAAGGAGCAAATGCAATGAAGAAAAAATTGTTGGCGATGATCTTGATCGTTGTGGTGGTTGCGACGCTGCTCACGGGCTGCACGCTGTTCCCCGTCGACGAGGAAAGAGACTATCACCAAGTCGTTGCGACCGTTGACTACAAGGATATGAGCAAGGACGTCCTCAAGGGCGACCTGCTCAACTACTATCTCCAATACGGCGGCACCTACATCTACTACTACGGTTGGACCGAGGCGGAGACGCTGGAGTATCTCTGCACTTCGCTTGCGCGTCAAAACCTGTTGCTTCTCTATGCTAAAGAGTATTTGGCGACACAGGCAGATCCCGACATCACCGACGCCGAGATCGCCGCGATGAAGGCGGAGGATTTCCTCACCGTTGACGAGCGCAGATATTGCATCGAGCAGACCAACAAGTCGTTCGAAGAGAGCTGGCGCTCGCTGATCACCGAGCTCGAAGAGGAGCAGGCGGCGAACGAGGGCACGACCGACGAGGAAGAGCCCGAAGAAGATGAGGCGACCGAAAAGGAAGAACTCGAGGCGCGTCCCGTTCGTCCCGAAGAGGAAGAGAGCGACGAGTATGTCGACGAGGGCATGACAGACGCGGCTCAGTTGCCCAAGGGCTTTATGGACACCGTTCAGAGCGAGATCGACGCCGAGACCGACGCGACCGCGCGCAAGAATATGAGCACCGCGCTCAAAGAGCTCCAAGACAACCTCGCGAGCGGCTTCAAGGATTACGCCTACTATCTCAACAGCCAGTACGAGACCCGCATCCTCGACAAGTACAGCGAGGCTTTGGGCGACGCTTTGCCCGAGATCACCGGTGAAGAGCTCAACGCGCGTTACAACCGCCTTGTCGCAATCGACATCTCGAAGTACACGGATGAAGAGGCGTACGCCTCCGCGCTCGAGTCGACGAGCGACATCTACTACCACACGACTCAAGGCTACTCGCAGGTCCGCAGCATTTTGCTGAAGTTCACCGACGAGCAGACCGACGCGCTCGAGACGATCACCAACATGGTCGGCGACAACGAAAAGGCGGTCGAAGCCTATCGCGCGATTCTCGCGCTGGGCGAAGACGTCGCAGGTAAGATGCCCCCGCAATTTGCGTCGCTTGCCGACCTCGGCATCAAGGTCAACGTCTCCAATCCCGACTATGACGAAGAAGAGGACGAGCTCGCCGACGCCTACACCGACAAGGGCGTCGACTACAAGGTCATCCTCTACGCGATGGCTGACGACATCGCCGCCAAGGTCGCCGCGGCTGAGGCAGCCGCCGCAGACATCACCGGCAGCGATCTCGAACTCGTCAAGCAATATGCGGCGAGCGAGGCGATCACCGATTGGATCTATTTGGTCAACGACGACCCCGGCATGTTCGACAGCGAAAGCTATGTGCTCTCGCCGAGCGGCAGCGCGTCGTCCTATGTCGAAGAGTACACCGTTCTGGGCAGAGCTTTGGCAGGGCAAGGCATAGGCAAGTATGCGCTTCCTGCCGGCAGCTTCACCGGCGGAGCGGCAGCGCTCGCATACACCGCCGCCGAGGGCAAAGAGCCCACCGCGATTTTGAACGCGGTCAACGGCAAGACCTACGACATCGCTTCCGAGGTCGTGACCTCCGAGGACGAGAACGGCGAAGAGCTTTCGACGACCGTCTATACGCTCAAGACGGAGGCGGGCAATACGATCAGCTTCATCGTCAACGACTACGGCATCCACATCGTCTACGTCGCAGACAAGTTCCTCGACGCTTCCAAGGGCGATTGGAGCGACTACACGGTCGACGGCAAGGTCAAGGGATACAAGCTCGGCACCGGCTATCTCCATTCCTACGAGGTCGAGTTCGAGTACGCCGAGGACGAGGACGGCAACGCCACCGACGAGATCATCGGCGTGACTTTGACAAAGACCACGATCGGCGAATACATCAAGGAGAC
>CABKMX010000005.1 GCA_902373595.1 uncultured Christensenellaceae bacterium | reverse complement strand
CGCAAGACGACCGAAGAGTACATCTTGCGGCATTTCGAGATCGCGTATTCGTCGGAGATACAGACGCGCAAGCTGCCCACGGTCACCGATGAGCCGATCATATGGAGATATTTTCTCGCGCCGCTGCCGCGCAAACTTGCCGACAGCCATCTCGACGAGAGAGAATATGTCGCAAGATGCGTCAATCGCATCAATTCGGGCATCGACGGCGCATATGTGTTCTCGAGCGGCAAAAATATGGGCGTCTTCAAGGGCGTGGGCTACCCTGAGGACATAGGCGAGTTCTACCGCCTCGACGAGTACGAGGGCTATTGCTGGACCTGCCACGGCAGATATCCGACCAATACCCCGGGCTGGTGGGGCGGCGCGCACCCGTTCGGGCTGCTCGACTTCACGATCGTTCACAACGGCGAGATCTCGTCCTACGACGCAAACCGCCGATATATCGAGATGTTCGGCTACAAGTGTACGCTGAGGACGGACACCGAGGTCATCACCTATATCATCGATTACCTCGTCCGCAGGCGCGGATTGACTTTGACCGAGGCGGCAAAGGTCATCGCGCCGTCGTTTTGGTCGACAATCGAGACCAAGGGCGAAACACAGCGCAAAGAGGAGAGCTTTTTGCGCAGGGCGTTCCCGTCGTTGCTGATCACCGGCCCGTTCTCGATTATCGTCGGGTACGACGGCGGCATCATGGCGCTCAACGACAGACTCAAATTGCGCTCGACCGTCTGCGCCGAAAAAGGGGATCTCGCGTTCGTCGCAAGCGAGGAGAGCGCAATCCGCCGCATAGAGCCCGACCTCGACAGGGTATGGGCTCCCGGCGGCGGCGAACCCGTAATCTTTCAACTTTACGACAGGGAGGCGAACAGATGAAGATGCACTATATCCTCCCTGCGTTCGAGGTGGTGAGAAACGAAAGCAAATGCACCGTCTGCCGCCTCTGCGAGCGCGAGTGCGCAAACGGCGTGCATGCCTACGACGCCGCGAGCGGACGAATGACGGCAAACGACTCAAAATGCGTCAACTGCCATCGCTGCGTCTGCGCCTGCCCGACGGGCGCGCTCAAGATTGTCGAGTCAAACGACGCCTACCGCGCCAACGCAAATTGGAGCCGCTCCACAATCGACGAGATCTACAGACAGGCGGAGAGCGGCGGCGTTTTGCTCTCTTCGATGGGAAATCCCGAAACATATCCCGAATTTTGGAACAGACTTTTGATCAATGCGTCGCAGGTGACCAATCCCTCCATAGATCCGCTCCGCGAGCCGATGGAGACGAAATTGAGGCTGGGCTGCCGAAACGTCGAAATCGTCAGGGACGAAACCGGCAGGCTCAAGGACACCCTGCCTCCGCAACTCGAACTCGAGGTGCCGATTATGTTTTCGGCGATGAGTTACGGGTCGGTCAGCTACAACGTCCACGCCGCGCTCGCAAATGCCGCCGAGAGGCTGGGAACATTCTACAACGCCGGCGAGGGCGGACTCAACCATGACTTTTATCGATACGGCAAAAATACAATCGTCCAAGTCGCGTCGGGCAGATTCGGCGTGTTCCGCGGCTGTCTCGACGCCGCCGCGGCAATCGAAATCAAGATGGGGCAGGGCGCAAAACCCGGCATCGGCGGACACCTGCCGGCGGCAAAGATAACCGCCGACGTCGCCGAGACGCGCATGATCCCCGAAGGGAGCGACGCAATCTCTCCGGCGCCGCACCACGACATCTATTCCATCGAGGATCTGCGGCAGCTGGTCGTCTCGCTCAAAGAGGCGACGGGCTACCGCAAGCCGGTGATCGTCAAGGTTGCCGCCGTCCACAACATCGAGGCGATTGCAAGCGGCATCGCGCGCAGCGGAGCCGACATAATCGCAATCGACGGCTTCAGAGGCGGTACCGGCGCCGCTCCGACTCGTATCCGCGACCACGTCGGCATCCCCGTCGAACTCGCGCTTGCGAGAGTGGACGAAAGACTGAGAGAGGAGGGTATCCGTGACAACGTCTCAATCGTCGTCGGAGGCTCGATCCGTTCGTCCGCAGACGTGCTGAAAGCCGTCGCTCTCGGCGCGGACGCCTGCTATATAGGCACGGCGGCATTGATTGCCCTCGGCTGTCACCTCTGCCGCAGCTGTCATACCGGAATCTGCAATTGGGGCATAGCGACACAGCGCCCCGACCTCGTCAAACGGCTCGACCCCGACGAGGGCGCCGAAAGACTCGTCAATCTCGTCACCGCGTGGAAACACGAACTCGAAGAGATGATGGGCGGCATGGGTATCAACTCGATTGAGGCGCTTCGCGGCAATCGATTGATGCTGCGCGGAATAGGCATGACGGACAGCGAACTCAGATTGCTCGGTGTAAAGCCTGCCGGGGAGTCTATGTGAGGTGAGTATGAAGATAGACGCAAGAGGACAGACGGCAAA
Organism: uncultured Christensenellaceae bacterium; assembly: GCA_902373595.1. Classification (GTDB taxonomy): domain Bacteria; phylum Bacillota; class Clostridia; order Christensenellales; family UBA3700; genus Ornithoclostridium; species Ornithoclostridium faecigallinarum. Next base: position 16,325 of record CABKMX010000005.1, on the reverse strand, counting down.
GAGACTCAACGCCGCAATCGCAAACAGCGACGGCGACACGATCGAAATCGAAGGAGTGGTCGGTCAGAGATATCTCGGCGCGGCGCTCACGGCAAAGAGGCTCGTGATTGACGGCACGCCGGGCAACGCGCTCGGCGCATACCTCGACGGCGCGGAGATAGAGCTGTTCGGCAACGCGCAGGAGGCGACCGGCGACACGATGAACGGCGGCGAAATCGTCATACACGGCAATGCCGGCGACGCGACGGGCTATGCGATGAGAGGTGGGAAAATCTTCATCGAGGGCGATGTCGGCTACCGCTGCGGCATCCACATGAAGGCGTATCGCGACAACAAGCCGGCGATTGTAATCGGAGGTAAGGCAGGCAGCTTCCTCGGAGAATATCTCGCCGGAGGGACGATCGTCGTGCTCGGCGGCGACGGCGACGAGCAGACGGTCGGCAACTTCTGCGGCACGGGAATGCACGGCGGAGAAATCTGGGTGAAGGCCGGCAAACTGCCCGCAACGCTCCCTCCGCAGGTGCGCGCAGACAGAGTCAACCGACTTCCCTGCCACATAGAAAAGCTTGTCAAAGAGTGGTGTGAAAAATTTGGAAAGAAGGCTTTTATCGACACGGGCACCGAATTTTTCAGACTGACTCCCGACAGCGCCAATCCATACAAAAGGCTGTATACCGCCAATTGACGTACCGCCGACGCTTTACAAGAGCGGCAAAAAGTATTATAATTTCATTATAGAAAACCGCGCTCGGCGCGAAGAGGTGCATATGGTATCCACACAGCGCGACGTCGCCGAATTCGTCAGAGAAAACGACGTCAAGTTCATCAGGCTCGCGTTCTGCGACCTGTTCGGAGAACTCAAAAATATCTCCATCCTGCCCGATCAGCTGGAAAAGGCGTTCAAGTACGGGGTGGCGTTCGACGCCTCGGCGGTCAGAGGTTTCCTCGGCATAGACAGGTCGGATTTGTTCCTCAAGCCCGACCCGACGACGATGAGCGTCGTGCCGTGGCGTTCGCTCGGCGGAGTCGTGATTAGGATGATCTGCGACATCTGTCACCCCGACGGCACTCCGTTCGAGGGGTCGGGACGGCACATCCTCTCAAAGATCAAACAGCGCGCCGCGGCGATGGGCTATACCGCCGACTTCGGAGCGGAATGCGAGTTCTACCTCTTCCGCGAGAGGGAGGACGGCAAGGTCGAACCGCTCGACCGCGGAGGATATTTCGACGTCTTCCCCAAAGACAGGGGCGAGAACGTGCGCCGCGAGATATGCGGCACGCTCGAACAGATGGGACTGCGCCCCGAAAGGTCGCACCACGAGCACGGCCCCGGTCAAAACGAGATCGATTTCAGATATGACGGCGTGCTGGAGACGGCGGACAACATCGTCACCTTCCGCTGGGTCGTCGCGTCCGTTGCGCGCAACAACGGGCTGATTGCATCGTTTGAGCCGAAACCCGTTCCCGGAGAGAGCGGCAACGGTCTGCATGTCAACATCTCGCTCAAAAAGGACGGCGTCAACATCTTTGCCGCCGAAGACGGAAATATGAGGGAGGACGCAAAGTCGTTCATCGCCGGCATACTCAACCGCAGCGCCGAGATGTGCGCGTTCACCGCTCCGCGCGAGGCGTCGTACGCGAGGCTGGGGACGTGCGAGGCGCCGCGCCACATCACTTGGTCGAGGGGCAACCGCTCGCAGTTGGTGCGCGTGCCGTACGCGTTCGGCGAGAGCAAGCGCATCGAGGTGCGCAACCCCGACTGCACGATCAATCCCTATTTGGCGTTCGCGCTGCTGCTCAACGCGGGGCTGGAAGGCATCGCGCGCGGAGAAGCGCTCGCGCCCGAGTGCGACGAAAACGTCTATCTCGCGACCGAGGGCAAATACCCGACGCTGCCCGCCACGCTCGCCGAGGCGAAAAAACTTGCCGAAAAGAGCGAGTTCGTAGCGGCGACGCTGGGCGCGGACGTCGCGGCGGGGTTCCTCAAAGGCTGAATATGATCAGGGCGCTCGTCGTATCTTCGACCGCGTTCAAATCGTCGGCGCTGTTCGGTCCCGTCACGGGGCTTTTCGCCGATGAGGTCGCGTGCGCGAGGGGCGCGGACGCGCGTCGTCAACTGTCGTCCGACGCGTTCGACCTGATCGTCATCAACGCCCCATTGGCGGACGAGTACGGCTCCGATCTGGCGGTCTATGCCGCCGAAAAGACGAGCGCCGGCATCCTGCTGTTCGTGAGCGCGCAGGAGTACGGACCGATCGAGACAAAGGTGTCTTCGTCGGGAGTGATAGTGGTCGCAAAGCCGTGTTCGGTCGCCTTCGCCGCGCAATGCGCAAAGGTCGCGCTTGCCACAGAGGCGAGGATGGCGGCGATGAAGCGCACGATCGCCAATCTGCAAAAGAAGATCGCCGAAGTCAAGATTGTCGAGAGGGCGAAGTGTGCGCTCGCCGTCAGGCAGGGAATGTCCGAAGAGGACGCGCACAGATATATCGAAAAGAGCGCGATGGACAGCCGAACAAGTCGGATGGAAGTCGCCGAAGAGATCTTGCGAAAATTCGAGCTCTAAATGGCGGCGCACGATTGACAAAGCCGCTCGAGCGATGTATAATATGCATATGAAATCGGACAAAGGCGTCCGTGACCGTATCGGTCACGGACGCTTTTTTGTTCGAGGGAGGGACCATGAAATATATATTTGTAACGGGAGGAGTCGTCTCCGGCTTGGGCAAGGGCATCACCGCGGCGAGCCTCGGCAGACTGCTCAAAAGCCGCGGCTACAAGTGCGCCGCCCAAAAACTCGACCCCTACATCAACATCGACCCCGGGACGATGAGCCCCTATCAGCACGGAGAGGTGTTCGTCACCGAGGACGGAGCCGAGACAGACCTCGACCTGGGGCACTACGAGCGCTTCATCGACGAAAACCTCAACAAGTTCTCAAACCTCACGACGGGCAAGGTCTATTGGAACGTGCTGAACAAGGAGCGCGCGGGCGAATATCTCGGGCAGACCGTGCAGGTCATCCCGCACATCACCAACGAGATCAAGACGTTCATCCACAGCGTCGGCGAGAGAAGCGGCGCGGACGTCGTCATCACCGAGATCGGCGGCACGATCGGCGACATAGAGAGCCAGCCGTTCATAGAGGCGATACGGCAAGTGTCGATGGACGTGGGCAGAAACAATTGCTGTTTCATCCACGTCACGCTCGTGCCGTATATATCCGGTTCGTGCGAATTCAAGTCAAAGCCCACGCAGCACTCGGTCAAGGAGTTGCAGGGCATGGGCATTTGCCCCGACATCATCGTCACGCGCTCCGACCTGCCGCTGCCGGGCGAGATCAAGAACAAGATCGCGATGTTTTGCAACGTCGACCGCGACTGCGTGATCGACAACGTCACCGTGCCGCTGCTCTATGAGGCGCCGATCATGCTCGAGTGCGAAAACCTCTCGGCGATCGTCTGCCGCAAACTCGGGCTGGATCCGCGAGAGTCGGATATGCGCGAGTGGAACGCGATGCTGGAAAGGGCAAGAAACCCCAAAGGCACGGTGAAGATCGCCATGGTCGGCAAATACGTTCAGCTGCACGACGCCTATCTGTCCGTCGCCGAGGCTTTGAGACACGCGGGGATAGAGACCGAGAGAAGGGTCGAGATCTTGTGGACGGACAGCGGCGAGATCACGCCGGATACCGTCGAAGAGAGGTTGTCCCAAGCGGACGGGATATTGGTGCCGGGTGGTTTCGGCCATCGCGGTACTGAGGGAAAAATCCTCGCGACGAAGTACGCGAGGGAGAAGGGGATACCATTCCTCGGGATATGTCTCGGGATGCAGATCGCGACGATAGAATTTGCGCGGAACGTGCTCGGATTGAAGGACGCAAACTCATCGGAATTCGACACGGGCACGAAAAATCCGGTCATCGACCTCATGCCCGATCAGCATGGGGTGAAGATGGGCGGGACGATGCGCCTCGGGGCGTATCCGTGCTCCGTCGCCGAGGGGAGCGCGCTCGCCGCGGCGTACGGAAAGACGAGCGTGAGCGAGAGACACAGGCACCGCTTTGAGTTCAACAACGCCTATCGCAACGCATTCGAAGAGGCGGGGATGAAAGTGGCGGGGACGTCGCCGGACGGCGCTCTCGTCGAGGCGGTGGAGCTGACGGGGCACCCGTTCTTTGTCGGAGTGCAATTCCATCCCGAATTCAAGTCGCGCCCCAACGCCGCGCACCCGCTGTTCCGCGCGTTCGTTGCGGCGGTGAGCCGAGCAAAGGCGCGGTCATAACACAGGTGAAGCTCCTCCGCGAATCTATCACCGGTCCCTGAGCGGAGGTCCATACACAGGCGAGGCGTCGGCAATGTCGGCGCCTCGTTCTCTCTTTTTCGTCAAACGGAGCGAATTTCCGTGTTTGCATTTGGCTTGACTATCGCCGCGCGCTGTGCTAATATTGAAAAGCATAGTATAAAATAATGCGCGCGACCATTTGCGCGCCGAGGTGAAAAATGGGTATTTTGTCAAAGATTTTCCCAGATCGCAACGAGAGAGAGCTGCGCAAAGTGCGCAAGCTCGCCGACAAGGTCGTCGCGCTCGAGGACAAGTTCAAGGCGATGACGGACGAGGAGCTCGCCGCATGCACCGAAAAATATAAGAAGAGATACGCCGAGGGCGAGACCCTCGACCAGTTGCTGCCCGAGGCGTTCGCCACCGTGCGCGAGGCGAGCACGCGCGTGCTCGGACTCAGGCATTTCTATGTGCAGATCATGGGCGGCATCGTGCTCCACGAAGGGCGCATCGCCGAGATGAGAACGGGCGAAGGCAAGACGCTCGTCGCGACGCTCCCCGCATATCTCAACGCCTTGACGGGCGAGGGGATGCAGATCGTCACCGTCAACGAATATCTTGCGCAATATCATTGCGATTGGATGGGCAAGGTGTTCCGCTTCCTCGGTTTGACCGTCGGGGTCAACCTGCACAGCATGAAGCCGGCTCAAAAGAAGGAAGCGTATGAGTGCGACATCCTCTATACGACAAACAGCGAGCTCGGGTTCGACTATCTGCGCGACAACTTGGCGACAAGCGCAAAAAGGCGCGTGCAGCGCAAGCTCGCGTTTGCGATCGTCGACGAGGTGGACAGCATCTTGATCGACGAGGCGCGTACGCCGCTCATCATCAGCGGAAGAGGCATGTCGGACATTCAGCCGTACATCACGGCAATGGAGTTCGTCCGTAAGCTCAAAGAGCCCGAATACGTCTGCGAAAAATGCGGCCATACCTTCGGAGAGGGAAGAATCTCCGAGAGGACAAAGACGGTGACCTGCCCGAAGTGCGGCGGCGAGTGCGACAACCTCGGCGATTTCGAATACGGCGAAAAGCAAAAGACGGTCTACCTCAACGACCGCGGCGAAGAAAAGGCGGAAAAAGAGTACCACATCGACGACCTGTCCGACTATGAGAATCAGCAGATCAAACACTATATCGACAACGCTCTGCGCGCCAGATTCGTTATGAAAAAGGAGAAGGACTACATCGTCGTCGACGACGAAGTCATCATCGTCGACGAGTTCACCGGCCGTCAAATGATCGGGCGCAGGTTCAGCAACGGTCTGCATCAGGCAATCGAGGCGAAAGAGGGCGTCACCATTCGCCCCGAGGACAAGACGGTCGCGTCCATCACCTACCAAAACTTCTTCAGACTCTACCGCAAGCTGTCGGGCATGACCGGCACCGCAAAGACGGAAGAGGCGGAGTTTGACAAAATTTACGATCTCGACGTCGTCGAGATCCCGACCAACAAGCCGGTGATCCGCAAGGACGAAGAGGACGCGCTGTTCTTGACGCGCGCGGCTAAGCTCAAGGCAATCGTCAACGACATTGCAGATTGCTACGAGCGCAAGCAGCCGGTGCTCGTCGGTACGGTCAGCGTCGAAAAGAGCGAGGAGTTGTCCGCATTGCTCAAAAAGCGCAAGATCCCGCACAATGTGCTCAATGCAAAAAATCACGCCGCCGAAGCGGAGATCATCGCCCAAGCGGGCAAGCTCGGCGCGGTGACCATCGCGACCAATATGGCCGGCCGCGGTACCGATATCATGCTGGGCGGCAACGCCGAATTCCTCGCGCGCGCGGTGATTGAAAAAAATTATACTCACGAAGTCGTCGAGGTGGCGGTCGGACATGCGCCGACAGATGACGCGACTGTCTTGAGCGCGCGGAAGAGATATTTGGAGTGCTATAAGGATTTCAAGGCGGAGACGGACGCGGAAAAGCAAAAAGCGGTCGCGCTCGGCGGATTGCGCGTCATCGGCACCGAAAGACACGAATCGCGCCGTATCGACAATCAGCTTCGCGGCAGAAGCGGCCGTCAGGGCGATCCCGGTTCGTCCAAGTTCTATCTGTCGTTTGAGGATGACCTGTTCCGATTCTATGCGAACGACTTCATAAACACCTTAATCGAAAAGATCAAGGAAAAAGTGGGTGAGGACGACGAAGAGCCCGTCGCGCACAAATTGATGACGAATGCCATCGAGAGCTGTCAGCGCAGGGTCGAGGACCGCAATTTTTCAATCAGAAAGAATACGCTCAACTATGACGACGTGCTCAACAAACAGCGCGAGATCATATACAAACAACGCAATATAGTCCTCGACGAGCTGGATGTCCACGAGCAGATTAAGGCGATGATCGGCGCGGTTGTCGAGCGCATATGCAAAGAGTTTGTCGACGTGCGCCGCGACTATGCGGATTGGGATTATGACGAATTCAACAAGAGGCTCTGCGACTATGTCTTCCCCGACACCGACAAGGTGATCGACGCGGAGTTTGTCTCGGGATTCAACACCGAAGAGTCGCTGATTGCCGAGCTCACGCGCAGGGCAATCGAGACTTACGAATCGCGCAAAGACGAGTGCGTCGCCATATACAAAGAGAACGGACTGAACATCGATTTCGACGCAATCGAGCGCAAAAACATGCTCGCCGAGGTTGACAGAAAGTGGATGGATCAAATGACCGCGATGGAAGAATTGAGACAGGGCATCAGCCTGCTGTCGTACGGTCAGCGCGATCCGCTCATAACCTACCGCAAAGAGGGGTTCGAGATGTTCGACTCGATGGTGGAACGTCTCCAGGACGACCTCGTGATGAAGCTCACTCACATTGACAAAGACATCGTCAAGCACGACGCGGAGCGTCAACGCGTCATCGCCGAAGAAGCGATAAAGCTCAAGATGCAGCAAGAGCAGGTGGGCGGCTTCGGCGGAGCGGTCAAGCCAAAGGCGGAAAAGCCCAAGGTCGAGACCGTCCGCAAGCAGAAGGAGCCGGGCCGCAACGACCGGTGTCCGTGCGGAAGCGGAGAGAAGTACAAGAATTGCTGCGGCAAGTTCAAATCGTGACGAAAAAGGGCGATATCCGATACATGTCACAAAAATTATCGCCTAAAGCGAGACTGCGCGACAAGTTGCATCGCGTGAGGATAAGATAACAGGAGAGAAGATGATACTGATCGAACAGGCAAAACAGGACATGGGCAAGCTGCGCAGGCAGCTTCAGGAGCTGGGCGAGGCTCTCGATGTCGAGGGGCTGAAAAAGCGCCGCGCCGAGTTGACCGCAAAACAGGAGAGCGAAGGCTTTTGGTCCGACCTCGGCAAGGCGACCGCGGTCAACAGAGAGGCGGCGGCGGTCGACGGCAAGCTCGAAAAATATGACAAACTCGTCTCGCGCACCGACGATCTCGAGGTGTTGATCGACCTCAGCCTCGAGAGCGGCACGGACAGCGAGCAGGAGGAGATCGCCGCGGAGATGGCGGAGATAGACAAGCTGACGGAGGAGCTGCGCTTGCAGACCTTGCTCAACGGCAAATACGACGGCAACGACGCGATCATGTCGCTGCACTCGGGCGCGGGCGGCACAGAGGCGCAGGACTGGGTCAGCATGCTCTATCGCATGTACACCCGCTATGCCGAACGCAACGGCTACAAGGTCACGGTGATCGATTCGCTCGCCGGCGACGACGCCGGGCTCAAGAGTATCACTTTCACCGTCGAGGGAGAGAACGCGTACGGATATCTCAAGTCCGAAAAGGGCGTGCATCGTCTCGTGCGCATTTCGCCGTTTGACTCGCAGTCGCGCAGACAGACGTCGTTCGCGTCCGTCGAGGTGATGCCCAAAATCGACGACGCGGCGGAGATCGTCATCCGTCCCGAAGACCTCAAAATAGATACCTATCGCAGCGGCGGCGCCGGCGGTCAGCACGTCAACAAGACGGACAGCGCGGTGCGCATCACGCATATCCCGACCGGGATCGTCGTGCAGTGCCAGAACGAGCGCAGCCAAATTCAAAACCGCGAGCAGGCGATGGAGATGCTGCGCGGCAAGCTCGCCGAGAGGCAGGAGCAGGAACAGCAGGAACACGAGGCGGAACTCAAGGGCGAAGTCAAAAAGATAGAGTGGGGCAGCCAAATCCGCAGCTATGTCTTCTGCCCGTATACGATGGTCAAAGACCACCGCACAGGCTGCGAGACGGGCAATATCACCGCCGTCATGGACGGTGAACTCGAGGACTTCATCTTCGACTTTTTGAAGAAGTCCAAGGCGTGATATGAGCGATTGGTACGAGCGTTCGTGCAAAAAGATCGAGGCGATGAGGGACAGGGACGACCTGCTCATACTCGCGATTGAGTCGTCTTGCGACGAGACCGCGTGCGCTATCACGCGCGGCAGAGAGATCCTCTCCAACGTGATTGCCTCGCAGATCGACATTCACAAACGCTACGGCGGCGTAGTCCCCGAGATTGCGTCGCGCAACCACGTCATGGCGATATCGGGCGTCGTGTCCCAAGCGCTCTCTGACGCGAAAGTGAGTGCGGACGAGCTCGACTGCGTGGCGGTGACGTACGGCTCAGGGCTTTTGGGAGCGCTGCTTGTAGGGGTGTCGTTCGCAAAGGCGTTCGCGTACGCTCTCGACAAGCCGCTGATTGCGGTCAACCACATCAAGGGACACATCGCCGCCAACTATCTCGCTTTCCCCGACCTCAAACCGCCGTACATTTGTCTGATTGCGAGCGGCGGTCACACCGCCGTCGCAAAGGTGACAGGACTTGACGAGATTGAGCTGCTCGGGACGACGCAGGACGACGCCGCAGGAGAGGCGTTCGACAAGGTCGCGCGCGTGCTCGGGCTGGAGTATCCGGGCGGCCCCAAGATACAAAAGCTCGCCGAAGACGGCAAAGACAACGTGCGTCTTCCCATGCCGCTCAAGGACGAGAAGGGATATGACTTTTCGTACAGCGGACTCAAGACCGCGGTCATCAACTATGTCCACACCGCCGAACAAAAGGGAGAGGAGGTCGTTCGAGCCGACGTCGCCAAGTCCTTTCAAAACAGGGCGGTGGACATGATGACGGACGCGGCATTGCGTGCCGCAATCGACACGGGCACGAAAAAAATTGTAATAGCAGGCGGCGTCGCCGCCAACGCGTATCTGCGTGAGAGCATGACTCAAAAGGCGAAGGCGCGCGGCATAGAGGTCTTTTATCCGCCGCTCAAATTGTGCACGGACAACGCCGCGATGATTGCCTCTCAGGCATACAATATGATAGTCAGCGGACGCGGCTGCGCGCGCGAAGATCTCGACGCGGTGGCGTCCATACCCATCCAATCGTAAAATTTTTCAAAAAGTCGCAAAAAAAGTATACGCTTTTGCATTTATTGTAATATAATACTGCTTGCGCTGCTGCGGGGAAGGCTTTGAGGCGACAAACTTCAACGGAAGGACAGTATGACAAACGACCTCACCGCGGGCAAACCTCTGCGCAATATAATCTTGTTCACGATACCGATCTTCATCGGCAATGTTTTCCAACAGCTTTACAGCATGGTCGACGCGATCATCGTCGGTCAGACAATCAACAATGACGCGCTCGCGGGCGTCGGCGCGACGGGCGCGATATCCTTTCTCATCATAGGATTCGTGCAGGGCTTGACCGCCGGCTTTGCGGTCAAGACGAGTCAGCTCTTCGGAGCAAAGGACGAAGAGGGAGTGCGGCGCAGCATCGCTTCGTCCATCCTTCTCGGCGCGGGTCTGACCGTCGTCCTGACCGCGGTCAGCGTCGTGACGACGATGCCCCTGCTCAAACTCATGCAGACCCCGGACGACATCATCGGCTATTCGTACGACTACATCGTGACGATCTATTGGGGATTGATCGCGACGGTATTCTACAATCTCGGCTCGTCGGTGTTGCGCGCGATAGGCGACAGCCGCACGCCGCTCGTCTTCCTCGTCGTCGCGGCGGTGCTCAACGTCGGGCTTGACTTTCTGTTCATCGTAGCGTTCAAGATGGGCGTCGCCGGCGCCGGCTGGGCGACGGTGCTGTCGCAGGGTGTGTCGGCGATCGGGTGCTTTGCGTTCCTGTTCGCCAGGTTCAAGCGCTTCCGCATTCGCGGCAAACACTTCGCCAATCCGCTCATGTTCTATTGGCAGCATATGGCGATAGGACTTCCGATGGCGCTCCAATTTTCGATCACCTCGATCGGCATGATGGTGCAGCAGACCGCGCTCAACAAACTCGGTTCGGTCGCGGTCACCGCCTACACCGCCGCGTCCAAGATCGACAACCTCGCGACGCAGAGCCTCTATGCGCTCGGCAGCACGGTCGCGACCTATTGCGGTCAAAATTACGGCGCGGGGCAGTTCTCCAACATTCGCAAGGGCGTGAGATACAGCATGGCGATCGGCGTCGTCTGCGCGCTGGTCGGGCTTGCGTTCGTCACGCTCGGCGCGGAGCCGATGACCAAGCTGTTCTCGTCCGACGTCACCGACGAGATCATGGACATGTCCAAGCAATACCTGCTTTGGCAGGGCGGATTTTATATCTTCCTCGCGATCATATTTGTCTATCGCGACGCGTTGCAGGGCATAGGCAGGAGCGCGCTGACGATGGTCGGAGGCATGCTCGAGGTCGCGGGCAGAGTGGTCGCGTCGCTCGTGTTTGCCAAGCACTTCGGCTTTGCGGGCATATGCGCGTCCAATCCGACGGCGTGGGTGTTCGTCGACATATTCCTCGTCATCGCCTATGTCATCATACTTCACCGCATTCTCAAAAAGCGCAGACAACTCGGGCTTGCCGACGGCGAAAAACTGCCGCGCGCTGTGGTGTACGGGCAAAGTCCCGCGCCGTCCAACGTCTCCGAGCCGCCCGCCGCCCCTCAAAATTGATGTGCCGTCAAATCATTGCCTTTTGATCGGGTATGGTGTATAATACGACTTGAATCGCAAAGAGGTTGTATGAAAGGCAAGTTTGGATTCAGACATATGGCAGAGCGCATCTTCACCCCGATCAGGTTGATCATGCTCAGTTTTTTTGCCGTCATCATGATCGGCGCGGCGCTGTTGATGCTGCCGTGGTCGACCACGGCTCCCGGCTCGCTGTCGTTTGTGGACGCTCTGTTCACCGCGACGAGCGCGACCTGCGTCACCGGGCTTGTAGTCAACACCGTTGCCACGGAGTTTACCACGTTCGGGCATGTAGTGATATTGTTTTTGGTCCAGATAGGCGGACTCGGCTTCATGACCATATCTTCGGGCGTCTATCTTCTCATTCGTCACAAGGTTTCGCTGCGTAAGCGCATCAGCATGACCGAGGAGCTGTCCCACGACGGCATGGACGACCTCAAAAGGCTCACGTTCGACATCCTCAAGATGACCGTCGCGACCGAATTGATCGGCGCGCTGCTGCTCGCGCTGGCGTTTTCGCGCTACTATTCGCCGGGGCTTGCGGTGTGGTACGGGCTGTTCCACAGCGTGATGGCGTTCTGCAATTCCGGCTTTGACATCGTCTCGTCCGAGGGGACGTCTTACCGCATGTTCGCCGAAGATCCGTTCATCCTGATCGTCACGATGCTGTTGATCGTGCTGGGCGGCATAGGCTTTATGGTCGTGTCCGACATAGCTCACAACCGCAGGTGGCGCAAGCTCAGGCTGCACACCAAGATCGTCATCCCCCTGACTGCGGCGCTCATTTTGATCGGAGCGATTGGCATTTTCGCGGCGGAATTCGACAACCCCGAGACCATCGGCAATATGAGCGTGGGCAACAAGATAGTCAACGCGTTCTTCCAATCGGTCACCGCGCGTACCGCGGGCTTTGCGTCGTTCAGTCAGTCGGGCATGACGACCTTCTCGCAGACGCTGACCATAGTGTTGATGTTCATCGGCGTCTGCCCCGGCAGTACCGGCGGCGGTATCAAGACGACGACGATGTTCGTGCTGTTGGTCACGATCTATGCGACGCTCAGCCACAAGCGCGAAGTCGTCATCGATATGCGCAGCATAGGCAGAGAGACGATATCCAAGGCGGCGACGATATTCACGCTTGCGGTGTCCGTCGCGGCGATCAGCGTGATGGCGCTAAACATCGCCTGCGGCGATCAGTTCACGAGCTCGGAATTGCTGTTCGAGCAGGTCAGCGCGTACGCGACCGTCGGGCTTTCGCTCGACGTCACGCCTCAGCTCAATACCGCGGCGAAATTGATCATCACGATCAATATGTATATGGGCAGGATAGGGTCGTTCGGCTTCTTTATGGCGTTCATGTCCGGCTCGAGAAAACCCGAAGCAACGGTCAAATACCCCGAAGCGGGAATAGTACTATAAAGTAAAAAGAGAGGGAGAAATGAACAACAAATTACCCAAATCCAATATGAGACAGGTCGCGGTGCTCGGACTCGGAAGGTTCGGCACCGAGCTCACCAAGGCGCTCTACAACAGCGGCTGCGAGGTGCTCGCGGTCGACCAAAACGAGGACCGTATCTACGAGATCGCCGACAACGCGACCCACGCGGTCGCGACCAACGTCGCCGAAGAGAGCAATCTGCGCCAGATCGGCATCACCGAGTTCGACGGCGTCGTCATCGCGATCGGCGACAACATCCAGGCGTCCATCATCACCGCGCTCAACTGCAAGGAGATGGGCTGCAACTACATCGTCGCCAAGGCGCAGAACGCAAAGCACGCGCGCGTGCTCGAAAAGATCGGCGTCGACTATGTCATCATCCCCGAGGCGGACAGCGCGGTCAAGACGGCGAGGCTTTTGACTCAGCCGCAGATCAGCGACATCGTCGACATCACGTCAAATTACAGCATCGCGCAGGTCGCGGTGCCCGATGACTGGGCGGGCAAAAAGCTGTCGGAGATGAACTTGCGCAACCGCTTTGACGTCAACGTGCTGATCGTCATCTCGGGCTCGGGCGTCAACTCGATGCCTTCGGGCGAGACGACGTTCGCGAGAGGGGACAAGATGGTCATCGGCGGCGAGTCCGATTCCATCAAGTCGTTCGCCGACCGCATAGCAAAGGGCTGAAAACAAAAGACGAGCCGCTCCGAACCGGGGCGGCTTTTTTGTGCAAAAAAGCGAAACGTGTCGGCAATTTTGAGAGCGAAGCGGACATTTTTGAGGCGCGCCGTCGCCCAAGCCGTATTGCGGCTGCACATTTGAGCGCAAAAACCGTTGACATTCTCGCGCCCGCGTAATATAATTGCAACGCAATCGAGGCAAGAGATGAGAGCGGTCGATCTTTCGGACAACAAGGTTTTTGCAACGGTGGTCAAGCTGGCGGTTCCCGCAATGGTCGCGCAGCTGGTCAACGTGCTCTATTCCATCGTAGACCGCATTTTTGTCGGCAACATCGACGTCATCGGCGATATCGCGCTGGCGGGCGTGGGCGTTTGCGCCCCGATCACCACGCTGATATCGTCGTTTGCTTTTCTGGTAGGCATCGGCGGCGCGCCCATCTTTTCGATGGCGCTCGGCGAGGGCGACGACGAGAGGGCGAAAAAGATCTTGTCGTGCGCGGCGGTGATGTTGGTCGCGATCGCCGCGGCGCTGACCGTCGCCGTATGCTGCGCGCTCCGCCCTATCCTGATGACGTTCGGCGCGAGCGAAAACTCGTACGAATATGCGCGGCAGTATCTGCTGATATACGCGCTGGGCAGCGTGTTCTCGATCACGGCGACCGGACTCAATCAATTCATCATCGCCGAGGGCTACTCGGGGATGGGCATGTTCACGATCTTGATCGGTGCGGTCGCCAACATCGCGCTCGATCCGCTGTTCATCTTCGTGTTCGATATGGGCGTCTCGGGCGCGGCGATCGCGACGGTGATCTCGCAGGCGCTGTCGTTTGTGTTCGTCGTCGTGTTCCTGACGCGCAAGAGCGTCAAATGCAGGCTCGCGGTGCGCAAGCCCTCGTTCAAGATCATGGGGCGCATCACCGTCATGGGCATTTCGCCGTTCGCGATTATGGCGACGGACAGCGTCATCATCATCGCCGTCAACATGGTCCTTCAACGCCACGGCGGCGCGCAGGGGGACGATTGGATCACCGTCTCGACAATTGTGCAGGCGTTCCTCTCGCTGATCACGATGCCGATGCTGGGCATCACTTCGGGCACCCAGCCCGTGCTGTCGTTCAACTACGGCGCGCGTAACCTCGAGCTCGTCAAGAGGGCGGAGCTTCGTATCGTCGCGATGTGCGTCGCGTTCACCGCGGTGATGTTCGCGCTCTCGTTTGCGATTGCGCGCCCGTTCGCGACGCTGTTCACCGACAGCGCGGACATCTTGGACAAGAGCGTTTGGGGAGTGCGCGTATATATGATCGGCATAATCCCGCTCGCGCTCCAATATGCGTTCGTCGACGGATTCACCGCGCTCGGACAGCCGCGGTTCGCGATCGCGCTGTCACTGACGCGCAAGCTGTTGCTCTATACGGTCAGCGTGATCGTGCTGCCGACGATCTACGGCGTGCAGGCGGCGTTTTATGCCGAACCGATCGCCGACATCGGCGCGGCGGTGCTCAGCACGGCGACGTTTGCAATCGCTTTCCCCAAGATCATGAAAAGACGCGCGGCGATGACCGCGAATACAAGCTCGGGCGACGTCCCGAACGGAGGTAAGGTATGAAGATAGAGTTGACAAAAGACGGATCTCATGCGGTGATCGAGACAATCGGCGCGTGCGTGGAATCGCTGACTATCGGCGGCGAAGAGTGCGTGATCGACAAGAGAGGCGGCATAGGCGGAGGTATCGACGCGGTGCTGTTCCCCATCGTCGGCAGACAGAACGGCGGCGATTACACCGTGAACGGCGAGGTGTACGAGCTGCCGATACACGGCTTTCTCAAACAGCGTGATATGGCGGTGCGCGAGAGGGGCGACGACTTCGTCATCTTGACCTATCGCGCGACAGACGAGGACAAAAAGGTCTATCCGTTCGACTTCGAGTACACGGTCAAGTATGCGCTGCGCAGACGCAAACTCTACCAGCACCACGTCGTCGTCAACAGGGGAGACGAGCCGATGTACTATTCGTTCGGGCTGCATCCGTCGTTCATGCTGGACGGAGCAAAGTATGGCAAAACAAACACGGGCACGGATATTTTGCGTTTTCGCAAACAGATCGAGCCGCATGTTTGGCGCCTCGATCAAAAGGGGCACTTTGTCGTCGGCAAGGAGGAGTTCGCCCCGATCAAACAGGTCGAAACGACCGCGGAGACGGTCGAAAAGTACGGCACATTGATGCTTTGTGACGCGCTCTTCCGCGACATAAAACTGTACACGCGCGGCGGCTCGCTTTGGGAGATAGGCTTGCTTCCGTCGCCGCCGGTGCTCGCGCTTTGGGGCGAGCCGCAAGGCGAGGACGGCTACATCTGCGTCGAGCCGTGGTGGGGGCTGAACGACTTCGCCGACAGGGAGAGAGAACTGACAAAAAAACAGGGCTTCAACATGCTGCTGCCCGGCAACAGCGCGCACTATCACGCGATGTTCAAAAAGGTGAGATGATGAACAAGACCAACGTAATGCGCCTGCTCGACGCCGCGCACATCGACTATGTTCCGCACGAGTACGACAACTCGGTGACCGACGGCGAGACTGTCGCAAGGCTGGTCGGCATCCCGGCGGAGAGGGTGTTCAAGACGCTCGTCACAGAGGGCGGCGAGAGGCGCAACTTCGTCTTTGTCGTGCCCGTCGGCAAGACGCTCGATCTCAAAGCGGCGGCGCGCGCGGCGGGAGTGAAGTCGGTCGCGATGATCCCGCAAAAGAAGCTGCTGCCGCTGACGGGCTATATCCACGGCGGCTGTTCGCCGATCGGTATGAAAAAGACATTCCCGACCTTCATCGACGCGTCCGCCGAGGGTTTTGACGCGATCGTCGTCAGCGCCGGCAAAGTCGGCCATCAGGTCGAACTGTCGCCGAAGGCGCTCGCGGCGGCGTGCGGCGCGGCGTTCGCGGAGATAGCGGCGGACAAAAATTGAATTTCAAAATATTCACAAAAGCG
>CABKMX010000004.1 GCA_902373595.1 uncultured Christensenellaceae bacterium | reverse complement strand
CTCCTTGTCAGAGCCGTCATCGATGATCTCGCGGCACTCGCGCTCCGACTTGTCGCATTCGAGCCATTCGTCGTAAAGCGCGACCGCGCTCTCGAGCGACGAACGCTCTTTGACGACGCTCTGCCAGCGGACGGTGTCCGCGATCACGTCGGGATCGGACAGCTGCCGGGTCAATTCGTCGAACCTGTCTTTGAGTTTTTTCAATTTTTCCCACATATTCTCACCGCCGCGATCCTGTCTTTGCCCTCGATATCCTTGACGATCTTCACCTCGCCGAACTGCGCGAATATCGCTTTAAGCGCTTCGCCCTGCTCCGCGCCCATCTCGACGAGCAATATGCCGCCCTCTTCGAGGTGAGCGGCGAGCCCCTTCGCTATCTCTCGATAGAATTTCAAGCCGTCCTCTCCGCCGTCCAAAGCGCAATGCGGCTCAAAGTCTCGCACCTCGCGGTCGAGCGACGCGATCTCCGCTGTCGGGATATATGGCGGATTGGAGACGATCACGTCAAATCTGCCGTCTATGTTCTCCCAAATGTCGGACAGCAAAAAGCGCACTTTTGCGCCGTTCGCCTCGGCGTTGCGCGCCGCGATTTCGAGCGCGCGCTCGGAGATGTCGCTCGCGGTCACATCCGCGCCCGCCTTAGCAAGCGCGATCGCGATGCATCCGCTGCCGGTGCACAGATCAAGCGCCTTCACCCCGGGGCAGCAATACGCCGCCGCCCGCTCTACGAGCTCTTCCGTCTCGGGACGCGGACAGAGCACCCCTTCGCCGACCTCAATCCTCATGCCGCAAAACTCGGCGTAGCCGAACACTTGCCACAGCGGTCTGCCGGTCGCGCGCTCACGCGCGTAGTCTATCATCTTTTTCGCCTGTTCCTCGCTCACCTCGCGCACGAGCGGCAGCGCTCCGCGCTTGATCCAGAGCGCCTCGCAGGCTATCCATTCGCGTTCGCTGCCGTCGGCGTTTGTGCCGGCGAGCAGCGAATCAACTTGTTTCAAGATCTCTTTGAGCGCAATCACTCGCCCTCTTCTCCGTCCGTCTTTTCGTCGCACTCGTCTTGCGGCTGCTCCGTCTCTTCGGCGGTCTCGGACGCGGCGAGCTGCCTCTCCTCTTCCGCCTTTGCGGCGAGCGCCTTTTCGCGTTCCGCTTCAAGGTCGGCTTCACCCTTGGCGATCATGAGCATGAGTTCCGCCTTGGAGTGCTTGATGTGGCTGACGTGCTCCAGCTCTTCGGGCGAGACGGCGAGCACCGCGCACATGATCTCTTTCGCCTTTGCCTCGTCTCCGCCGCACGCTTCGACGACCTGCTTTTGCACCTTGTGCGCGAGCAGCTTGGTGTCAAAGCGCAGTTCGGGCAAATTGGGGTCCTCGTCCATCGCCTGCACCGTCTTGAACGCGGCGATTGCGACTTCGAGCATATCGTCGCTCGGCTGACGAGTGGTCAATTTTTGGAGCGCAAGCCCGGGCGCCTTGATGACGCGGACGAACTTGTTGTCGAACTTGGCGAGGAATTTGAGCGCCTCGTAGCTGATGCCGGCGACAATGGGGATGAGCGCGAGCCTGAGCAGCAGGCGCAGCCACAGTTGATCGGACCAGCCGGTCAGCGAAAACACGAGCACGCTGATGACCATCGTCAAAAACATGAACGTCGTGCCGCAGCGGTCGTGGATCGTGGACATCGTGCGCGCATTCTCGACGGTCAATTCGAGCCCGTGCTCATAGCAGCTGATGGTCTTGTGCTCGGCGCCGTGGTACATATAGGTGCGGCGCACGTCCTTCATCAGCGCGGTCGCGGCGATATATGCGACGAAGATGAGCATACGGATTGCGCCTTCGAGCAAGTTCATGCCGATCTGAACGCCTATGTTGGCGTCGGTGTCGATCTTGAACAGGGCGGCGATGCCGGTGACCGCGAGTTGGGGCAGAAAATAAAACAAAAGCAGCGACAGCGCGACGCCCACGACGACCGCGAACGCCATCACCACGCTGAAAACGTCGACCTTGAAGGTCTTGGCGAACCACTTTTCGACCTTGCTCGGCTGGGTTTCGCCGTCAAAGACTTCGCCCGAGCGCAAAAGCGTACCCACGCCCATGAACATCGTCCCGACGAAGTTGAAGATCCCGCGCAAAAACGGGGTGCGGAACAGAAAATTCTTGTCCTTTGTGGGTTTGATATACTTGCTTTCGACGACGATGTTGCCCTTTTCGTCGCGGACTGCGGTCGCCATACTGCGCGTGCCGCGCATCATGACGCCCTCGATGACCGCTTGACCGCCTATCGAAGTACATCTCTTTCTCGCCATTGCGTCTCCTTAAAAAATATGGTGCAAGATAAGCTCTTGCACCATCGTAGCTCACATGCCGTAACGCTTCTTGAACTTATCGACCCTGCCGCCCGTATCCACCAGCTTTTGCTTGCCGGTATAGAAGGGATGGCACTTGTTGCAAACTTCGACTTTGATCACGTCGGTATCCTTGGTCGTGCCGCAGACGAATTTGGCTCCGCAGCTGCACTGGACGACGACGTCGTGATATTGGGGCTGAATGCTCTCTTTCATGTCGTTCACCTCTCCTTTATTTATGCAACAACCATTATACTCACAAATATATTATTAGTCAAGCAAAAATTCAAGCTAATTTCAAAGGCTGTTTTCGCGGTCTTCATCGCCGTCGCTCGGGGGTTCGTCCGAGGGGACTTCTTCTCCGCGTTGCCGCGAAGTGTCGCGCGGCTTATCGGGTGCGGGCTGCCCGTCGCCGCCCTTTTTGCCCTTGGGCGGTTTGGGGTTGAGCGCGCGGTACTCGGCGAGCTTGCGCACGAGCGCGTCGGCATCGAGCGGCGGTTGCTTGACGCGCTTTGCCTGCCCGACAACGATCGTGATTGCGAGCAGCGCCGCGAGAGCGAGCGACACCCACGTCGTCGCGGTCAAAGACGTCTTGACGATCAGCGCGAGGAATTGGACGGCGGTCGCAATCAACAACGTCGATTGCAGACACAATACGCCGCCGGCGTCGCCCTCTTTGGCAATCTCGTCGACCTCTCTCCCTGCGGCGAGAGGGACGCAGGTCTTGACGCAAAACAGCGCCTCCGCCTCGGCAATACTCGGCTTGGGGACGTCCTTTTTGCGCTCGACGCCCCAAAGGATCGCGAACACCGCCGCGGCGAGCAGCACCGCTCCGCAGACGCCGCCGACGAACGCGGACAGCACGCCGATCGAGGCTTGTCCGCCCAGCATGCGCCAAAAGACGAGGTGCGCGCAATAGCTCATCGCCGCGCCGATGACGGCGATGACGGCGAGCTTGATCGCAAAATACAGAAATTTGAGTCTCTTTGTGCCGAATTGCATATTCACCCGTTCAAAGCGCAAAAATTCGCGACATGTGCCGCGAATTTTGCAAATTTGTCAATCAAGCGCGGGAACCAGCTTCTTGAGATAGTCGGCAAGCCCGTCTTTGAGCACTTCATCGCGCAGCGCATACTCGATCGTCGCCTCGAGGAAGCCCTGCTTGTCGCCGACGTCGTAGCGTCTGCCCTCGAAGTTGTAGGCATAGACGCCTGTCGAAGCCGCCAGCATCTCGATCGCGTCGGTGAGGTAGACCTCGCCGCCCTTGGAGGGTTTGGACTGTTTGATGAGGTCGAAGATGTCGGCGGTGAACACATATCTGCCGATGCTGGCGAGGCGCGAGGGGGCGGTGCCGGGAGCCGGCTTTTCGACAATCTGTTTGACCTCGGAATATCTGCCCTTGACCGCGCCGGGCTTGACGATGCCGTATTTGAAGGTCTCCTTCTCGGGGACTTCCTGGCAGCCCAAGATGCACTTGCCGGTGTTCTCGAACGCGTCGATCAATTGCGCAAGGCAGGGTTTTTGGGGGTTGTAGACGATGTCGTCGCCGAACATGACCGCAAAGGGTTCGCCGGCGATGAACGCCTCGGCTTCGAGCACAGCCTTGCCCGACCCGTTCATCTCCTTTTGGCGGACGTAGTGGATGTGCGCCATGTCGGCGATGTCGCGGATCATTTTGAGATAGTCTTTTTTGCCCTGTCTTTCGAGGATCTGTTCCAGCTCGACGGCGATGTCGAAGTGGTCCTCGATGCACTTTTTGTTTTTGCCCAAGATGATGAGGATCTCGGTGACGCCGCTGGCGACCGCCTCTTCGACGACGTATTGCAGCGTGGGGGTGTCGACGATGGGGAGCATCTCTTTGGGGAGCGCCTTTGTCGCCGGCAAAAATCTCGTACCGAATCCGGCGGCGGGGATGACCGCCTTCCTAACTCTTTGCATACCGTCTCTCCTCGGACGGCGCGCGCCGCCCAATGACATTATATGTATTATGATACTATCTATCGGCGACAATTTCAAGCCTTTTGGGCAAAAAGTATCAAATGTGGACAAAATCCCGTGGTTTTGAGTGAAAAATTCAAATTTTCACGCTCGCGCCGCCGCGGTCGGCATCGTCCGCGCCGCAGCGCAAGAGGGCGCGGTCGCAAGTCCCTCGCACTGCGATATGAGCAATCGGCAGCGCAAAGCGCGCGGTCGCGATGAGGCGGCGCAAGTCGTGAGGCGAGACGCCCTTACCATCCTCTTGGGCGACGTCGATGACGACGTGCGTTGCGCCCGAGCGCGCCGCGGCGGCAAGGTCGCGGACGCAGTCTTTGAACTTCACATTCGGAGCAATGACGACGGGCGTCAAGCCGTCGTCGCCCTTGCTCTGCGCAAGTGATTTTTCGGTGCCCGTGTGCGTTAAAGGCATATTTAACGAGACGTCGCTTTGCTCCGTTTGACATCTCTTAGCTTGCGCCTCGCATTGCAAGCGGCGCGCCGCGTCGCACAACCGCGGCAGGCGGACATGCCTCAACTTGCGCAATTCCCTCTCGTTCAAAGCGCCGCCCGAAGCTATGCGGCGAAGGTAGCCGTCGACGGGGTCGAGGCGTTTGACCTCGGCGGAGTCGCGCCCCCAAACGTAGGGCAAAATGCGCGGCGCGGCAAGCGCGCCCAGCGCCGCCCAAAGCGCGTCCGTGGGCAAGAACACAAGCCCGTAGGCGACGACGATGTGCGCGACGTCGACGTCCTGCCCCAAGTGAAACTTCATGATCAAGCCGAGGTACAGCACCCCGACCGTATAGACGATGACAAGGTTGACAAGGCTGCCGCAAAGGCGGCGCGCAAAGCCGTTGACGCCGCGCGAGCAAATCAGCCCTCCGAAAAAGCAGCCGAGGCAAAAGCCGAGCAGGTAGCCGAACGTCGGCTGCAAAACATAGCCGAGCCCTCCGCCCAAAGTGAAGATGGGCACGCCGACCAGCCCCAAGACGAGATAGACGGCGATGCTCACCGTCCCCCACTTCCACCCGAGCAGCAACATCGCCAAATTGCAAAACGCGAATTGCAGCGTCACCGGCACCGTGCCGATCGGGATCTTGACAAATGCCCCGACGGCCGCCAGCGCCGCAAACAGCGCGATTAATGCGATCAACTTTGTCCGCTTCAACGTAGTCTCTTTCATGGCGACATTATAGCATAGAAACGAGACATTGTAAACTTATTTCGCGCATTGGTTTACAATTGTCGCGTAAAATTTCGCCGCCCTTTCGGACGGCGAAAACTCATTCCGCACAAAAATTTTGTTCGTCCGGGTGAGAGCCGTATCGCTTGCCCTCTTCCATCCCCTCGATGTCGCCGATGTCCGACCAATCCAGCTCGAAGTCGAAGATATCGGCATTCTCCGCCATGCGCGCCCTGTGAGTGCTCTTGGGCAGAGGCAGCACCCCTTGCGAAAGCGCGAACTTGACGCACACTTGCGCGACCGACTTGCCGTGCTTGTGCGCGATCGAGTTGAGCGTCGGGTCGTCCAAGAGCCTCGCTCTGCCGATCGGGCTCCACGCCTCGACCAAGATGTTGTTGGCCTTGCAAAACGCGACCGTCTCGGGCTGAAGCAGCCCGGGGTGATACTCGATCTGATCGACCGCGGGCATGATGCGGCAATTGTCCTGCAAGCTGACAAGGTGGGACACGAGGAAGTTGCTGACGCCGATCGTCTTGACCTTGCCGTCCGCCTTCGCCTGTTCGAGCGCGCGCCATGTGTCGGCGTTGACCGCCTGCCAATCGCTGTAATTCTTGGCGTTGGCGGGCCAATGGATGAGGCACATGTCCATATAGTCCAAACCGAGGCGTTTGAGCGACGCGTCTATCGCGCGGGAGGCGCGGTCATAGCCGTGTTCGCTCGCCCACACCTTTGACGTGACAAAGATGTCGCCGCGCGCCAAGCCGCTGTCCCTGACCGCCCTGCCGACGCTCTCTTCGTTGCGGTAGATCGCCGCGGTGTCGATGTGGCGATAGCCCAGCTCGAGCGCGTCCGCGACGCTGCGATAGGCGACGATCGGGTCGTCGATCAAGTATGTCCCGAAGCCAAGGCACGGGATGAAGTTGCCGTCCGCCAGCGCGAACCTGTCGCTTGCTCTGTCCATAATTTTTCCTCCCTGTGTGCGTTATTCAAACAAAGCGTCGATGAATGCCCCAGCGTCGAACTCCTCGAGATCGTCGATGCCCTCGCCCACGCCGACGAACACTACGGGCAGCTCGCGCTCCGCCGAGATCGCAAACACGACCCCGCCCTTTGCGGTGCCGTCCAGCTTGTTGAGGATGATGCCGTCCATGTCGATGATCTCGTCAAACGCCTCGACTTGCGACAGCGCGTTCTGTCCCGTCGTCGCGTCGATGACGATGTAGGTGCGGTAGTCGCAGTCGGGATATTCCCTGCCGACGACCTTGTTGATCTTGGCGAGTTCGTTCATCAAATTCTTCTTGTTTTGCAGCCTTCCTGCGGTGTCAATCAACACAACGTCTGTGTTTTTCGCCTTCGCCGACGCGATCGCGTCGTATACGACCGCCGCCGGGTCGCTGCCCTCTTCGTGACGTATCACGCGCACGCCCGCGCGCTCGCCCCAGACCTCGAGCTGCTCCGCCGCCGCCGCACGGAAGGTGTCCGCCGCCGCCATCACGACAGACTTGCCCTTGGTCGTGAAGTATTTGGCGAGCTTGCCCAACGCGGTCGTCTTGCCCACGCCGTTGACCCCGGCGACAAGGATGACCAGCGGATACTCGTACGGCGCGATCTCATAGTCTATCGCGTCGGTCATGATGCGTTTGAGCAGGTCTCTGCCCTGCTCGGGCGTCTTGACCTTTTCGCGATAGCACGCGTCGCGGAAGTCCTCGATGATCTGCTCCGCAGCCGTCACGCCGACGTCCGCGCCGATCAGGATCGCCTCAAGCTCGTCATAGAAATCGTCGTCGAGCGCACGCCCCGCGAACAGCGCATACATCTTTTTGGAAAAGTTCTCTTTAGTCTTTTTGAGCGCTTGCGCTATCTTTGAAAATATGCCCATTTTCACCTCAATCGTTTGAACTATGCTTGACCGCCTCGGACAAGGTGACGCTGACCACCGTCGACACACCCTTCTCCTGCATCGTCACGCCGTACAGTCTGTCGGCGAGCTCCATCGTCGGCTTGCGGTGTGTGACGACGATGAATTGAGTCGTGCTGCTGAACTTGTGCAGATACCGCGCGAACACCTCGACGTTGGTGTCATCGAGCGCCGCCTCGGTCTCGTCGAGGATGACGAACGGCATCGGACGCAGGCGCAATATCGCGAACAGGATCGCGATTGCGGTCAGCGCCTTTTCGCCGCCCGACAGCAGCGACATGCTCTTGAGCAATTTGCCCGGCGGCTGAGCGTAGATCTCGACGCCAGCCTCGAGCATATCCCCGTCCTCGGGGACCTCGAGCTCCAGCTTGCCGGTGCCGCCGCCGAACAGTTCCTTGAAAATCTCTTGGAAGTTGTCCTGTATCTTGGCGAACTCGGTGTTGAATTGATAGAGCATTTGGTTGGACAAATCGTTGATAATCTTCTCGAAGTCGGCGCGCGCGGCGATCAGGTCGTCGTATTCCTTCTTTTGGCTCTCGTACTCAACGCTGACCGTGTCGTAATCTTGGATGGAATCCAGGTTGACGTTGCCGAGCGCGCTCTTTTCGCGCTTCAAACGAGTGATCTCGCCCGCCGCAGCCTCGCGGTCGAAGTCGGGTACGCGATGCGCCGCCGCCTCTTCGTAGCTGTGGATCATGTACTCCTCGCTCAGCCTCTCGAGCAACGTGTTGATTGCGTCGTCGATGCGCTCGAGCGCGGATTCCTTCTTTGCCTTGTCCGAACCGATTTTGATTGCCTTGCCTTGGATCTCATCCTTGCGCACCGTCAATTTGGCGATGACGTCGTCGATTGTCAAACGATATTGCTCGGCGGACTTTATATCCTTGTTGAGGCGCTCCAACTTGGGCTTGTATATGTCGGCGACTGACATATCCTCGATGCCGCGCCTCGCCTTTTCGAGCCCTTCGATTATGTCGCCGATCTTCGCCTTGCATTCGTCCAACGAAGTCTTGAGCGTCTCAAGTTCGCCCTTGACGCGGTCGACGTTCTCCTTCACCTTTTGAATGCCGGATTCGGCGGTCGCAAGTCTTACGCGCAAGTCGGACAGCTCGTCCGAGTACCTGTCGCGCGTCCTCTTTTTTTCCTCGAATTGCTCTCGAATCTTCGCCGCGGCGTCGTCCGCCTGTGAACGCGCGCCCGACACGTCGTTCTCGCTCTTGTCAATCTCGCCCAAATTGAGTTCGATTGCCTTGATTTTGCCCCTCAGAATCTCGATTACGGATTTGTTGTTTTCGATTGACGCGACCAAGTCGTCTATCTTCGCGGCGATGTTTTTGAGCCTCTCGTTCTCTTTGGCATACGCGACTTCCGCCGCCTTGACGTCCGCCTCATATTCTTCAAGCTGTTCTCGATACTCTTTCAAGCTGACGAGATCTGCTTTAAGCATGCGTTCGAGCGATTCCTTTTCCTGTTTCTTTTGCTTGACTTCTTCGTTCGCCTTGGCGATGTCGCTCTCCGATTTGAGGCGATTTGCCCCTGCCGCGGCGGATCCGCCCGTAATGGCGCCCGTCGTCGCGAACATCTCGCCGCCCAAAGTGATCATCCTCACAAGGTTGGGATACTTGCGGTTGATTGCGACCGCGTTGTCATAGGTGTCGACGATGACCGTCCTGCCCAAAAGACTGCTGATTACGTTCGCGTACTTGGCGTCGTACCTGATCAAGCGGCTCGCGACCCCGAGGCAGCCCCTCTCGTTCAAAACCGCCGTTTGATAGGCGTTCAGCTCCGCCGCCTTGCTCGTCGTCAACGGATGGAACGTCGCGCGCCCCAATCCGCGTGCGCGCATGAAGTCTATCAATACCTTTGTGTCCGCCGGATCGCGAGTGACCACGTTATACAGCGCGCCGCCGAGCGCCGCCGCGATTGCCTCGCCGTATTGCTCGGGCACGGTGATGATATCGCAGATGAGCCCCATAATCTTGGGCGCGACCGCAGGCACGTTCCTCGCCGCGCTCACCAACTTACAACCCGGCGCAAAGCCCAACTCGTAAACCGCCTTCGACCTGCTGTCCATCGCGGCGATATTCTGCTCGAGCCGATTGATGTGACTGCGCTTGTCGCTTATGTTCAATTCAAGCTTTGTGACCTCGTGGGCAACCTCTTCTTTGTTGCGCTTCAACTTGTCGAGTTGCGCGCTCTTTTTGGCGACGGACTGTTCGAACTTGCTCTTTTCTTCTCGCTGTTCCGCGATTGCTTGTTCGAGCGACGCAATCTCCCTTTTCACCTCTTCAATGCGATCTTCTGCGCCTTGGCGCTCCGCAATCAGCTTACCCTTGTCCGCCTTGATGTCGGCAATGCTTGCCATCGCGTCGAGCATGGCGCGGTTCGCCGCCTCAATCTCGTTTTCGCGAGCTGTAATCTCGGCGACGAGCGCGTTGTATACTTCCTCTTTGTCCTTGATTTCGCGCGACAGCTCGTCCTTGTCTTCGTTCGCCATCTCGAGATGATTCATCATGTCGGCGAGCTCTTCATTCTTCTTCTCAATCTCGCCTTCGAGCGAGACGGAACGCGCCTCTTCCTCTTTTTTGCGCCCCTCGAGGTTCTCGATGCGCTCGCCGAGCGTATTGCCCTTGCCGAGCATCCTCTCTTGCTCGACTGCAAGATTCATCCTTTCCTCTTGCATTTTGCCGATCATGACATCGGTGTTGTGCCTGTCGGCGGTCTTTGAATTGTACTCGGCGTCGATTGCCGCAAGATCGCGCTCAATCGTCTCCTGCTCTGCCGAAAGACGTGCAATCTCTTCGCCGAGCTTGCGCTTTTCCTCTTCGCCGCCGTCCGAGCGCGCGAGGAACTCGTTCGCCTCCAACACGAGCAATCTGCTTTTGAGGTCGCGGAATTTGAGCGCCGCCTCGCGCTGTTTGGCGAGCGGTCCCAATTGCTTTTCGAGCCCGTCGAGCGCAATTGCTAGCATTCCTATACTATCGTTTGCGTTTTTAAGCTTTTTGATTGTCTCGTTGCGACGCATCTTGTAGGTCAAAATACCTGCAGCGTCCTCAAAGATTGCGCGCCTGTTCTCGGGCTTGGCATTCATGATCTCGTCGATTTTGCCCTGCCCGACGATGCTGTAGCCGTCCTTGCCCACGCCGGTGTCGCGAATGAGGTCGAGGATGTCTTTGAGCCTGACCGTCTCGTCGTTGAGCAGATATTCGCTCTGCCCCGACTTGAACAATTTACGCGAGATGATGACTTCGTCAAACGGGCTCTTCGGGAAAATCCTTTGAGTGTTGTCGATATACAGACTGACTTGGCAGAATGACAGCGACTTGCGGTTTTTTTCGGTGCCGCCGAAGATGACGTCGGTCATCTTGCTCGCGCGCAAATTTTTCGGCGACTGCTCGCCCAAAACAAAACGGATTGCGTCGACGACGTTGCTCTTGCCGCAGCCGTTGGGCCCGACAATGCCGGTCACACCGTCGTTAAAATCAATCGAAAGCCTGTCGGCAAACGACTTGAATCCGTATACTTCAATCTTTTTGAGGTTCATATTTCTCCTTATCTGTTTTTGAAAAACGATCGTGCGCACTCCTTCTCCGCTTCCTTTTTGGAATCACCTTTAGCGCGCGCGACAAATTGTCCGTCAATATAGAGCGCCATCGTAAAGCTTGGCCTGTGAGCCGGACCTTCGCGTCCTTCTTCGACAAAGCGTACGCGCTCATGACCGAACTCTTCATAGAGGGCGGACTTTTCGTCCTTGTCTTCTCTGTTGTCCTCCGGAAGCTCCGAAAGCGTGTCCAAGACGAACTTGCGAGCAGGCTCCATCCCTCCGTCCAAATATATCGCAGCGGTCAACGACTCAAAGACGTCCGACAGCACCGAATCCTTGCCCATGTGATGCGCGAGCACCGCAATCTCGTTCTCGAGTTTGAGACGGCGCGACGCCGCGGCAAGCGGCTGTTCGGAGACAAGCGCGACTCTGCGTTTGGTCAACTCGCCCTCGTCCGCGTCGGGATGACGGCGATAGAGCTCTTCCGCGACGATGAAGTCGACGAGCGCGTCGCCGAGATACTCCATCCTGTCATAGCTGACGCCGCCGTGCAGATGCGCATACGAGCCATGCGTCAACGCGGTGCGCAGCAAGGACTTGTCCTTGAAGACATAGCCCAGCTTTTTCTCAACCGAGTTCGCCTGCATATCTTGCGATACCTTCGGATATTGCCCCGACGACGCCCCGTTCGACAAGGGTACAGGCGTTGAGGATGCTCTTGCAAAAGCTCTCTTCGGTGCTCGAGCCGTGCGTCTTGACGACGACCCCTTTTGCACCCAAGAATACCGCTCCGCCGACTTCGTCCGCCGAGAACGTGTGTTTGACCTTGCGGAACACGCCCTTCAGTAGCAAATACCCAAGCTTCGCCTTGAATCCGCCTTTCATGATGCCGTCCTTGATCACGCTCATCATCGCCTTTGCCATGCCCTCGTACGACTTGATTGCCATGTTGCCGGCAAAGCCGTCAGTGACGACGACGTCGACCTTGCCGCTCATGAGCTCTGTCGGTTCGATATAGCCGACAAAGTTGAGCGGACTCGCCTCGAGCAGATCGCGCGCCGCTTTCACCAGCTTGTTGCCCTTTTCGCGCTCGGAGCCGTTGTTGAGCAAGGCGACTTTTGGCGAGGCTATGCCGTAAAGTTTTTGCATGTACGCGCTGCCCATAATCGCAAACGTCATCAACCGCTGCGGTTCGCAGTCGACGTTTGCGCCCATATCCGTAATCAGAGTGGGTGTGCCGGCAAGCGACGTGACAATGCTCGCCATTGCCGCGCGCCTTATCGGCGGAACTGTTTTCAAAATTATATCGGTGCCTGCCAAAAGAGCGCCGGTATTGCCCGCGCTGACCATCGCGTCCGCCTTCCCGTCCCTGACGAGTTCAAGCGCGCGGAACATCGACGCGTCCTTTTTGCGCCTGATGACTATGCCGGGATGATCGTTGTTGGTCACCGGCTCGCCGCACGCGCAGATTGTGACGCGCGACTTGTCATAGGTCCTGCCTTCAAACGCCTTTTCGAGTTGCGACTGTTCGCCGCAAAAGATCAGATTGAGATCTTGTCTGTCTTTGAGCGCTTCAAGCCCTCCGACAAGCGGAGCCCGAAGACCCATGTCGGCGCCATGCATATCAATCGCTATAATCATAATTCACCTCTTCTAATCCATTATAGCCTTGTCACGAAATTTTTGCAATCAAATACGCGCGCGTACGCGTATAAAAAATCGTCGGCGCTATTCACGCCGACCGTACAGCGGCAGCAGGGACGGACGTACCGCCCCCGATGCTGTCAAAAAAACTCAGTTTTTCTTCTCTTTGGTATCCACCGTCACGACTTGCTTGCCGTCATAATAACCGCAGTTGTCGCAAACTCTGTGGTTGAGCTTGAGCTCGTGGCAATGACTGCACTCCACCATCGCGGGAGCGCTCAGCTTCCAATTGGCGGATCTGCTGTGCTTCCTTGCCTTGGACGTTTTTCCCTTGGGGACTGCCATATTCGGACACCTCCTTACTTTCTCGTTGCTATCGTATTATATATGGTTTGATTGCGTTTGTCAAACGATTTGCACGGGTTTTTGCGTCCCCAAGCTCATCTTTTCATCGCCGTAACGATGTCGCGCGTCTCTCTTGCGATGACCAGCTCCTCGTTTGTCGGGATGACGAGAATCTTGACGCGCGAATTCACGGTGTTGATTTCGTAAATTCTCCTGGGCTGTTTGGTGCCGCTATTGGCAGTTTCGTCGAGTTCTACGCCGAGGAACTCCAAGCCTTCGAGTATCCCCTTGCGCAACGGTCCGCTGTTCTCGCCGATGCCGCCCGTCATGACTATGCAGTCGAGACCGCCCATCGCCGCCGCATAGGAACCGATGTACTTCTTGACGCGGTAGGTGAACATGTCCATCGCCAGCTGCGCGCGGTAGTTGCCCTTCTCCGCCGCTTCGAGCACGTTGCGGCTGTCGCTGCTGACGCCGCTGACGCCCAGGAAGCCGCTCTGCTTGTTGAGATAGGTGACGACCTGTTGAGGCGTCATCCCCTTCCACGAGCAGAGCATCTCGACGACGGACGCGTCGATATCGCCGCTGCGCGTACCCATCGGCACGCCCTCGAGCGGAGTCATGCCCATAGAAGTGTCGACGCTCTTGCCGTCCTTGACAGCGGTGATTGAAGAGCCGTTGCCGAGATGGCAGGTGACAATCTTGTCCCACGGCAGCCCTTTGGATTTGAGATAGTCGATTGCACAGCCCGAAACGTACTTGTGCGAAGTGCCGTGGAAGCCGTACTTCTTAATCTTGAACTGCTCGTAGTCCTCGTAAGGAATCGCGTACATGCTCGCCTTGTCGGGCATTGTCGTGTGGAATGCGGTGTCGAATACGGCGACGTTGGGCACGCCCGGCAACTCCTTGACGCAGGCGTCGATGCCGGCGATGTTCGCAGGCATGTGGAGCGGGCCGAGATGAATGTTCTCGCGCAAAAGCTTCTCGACCTCGGCGTCCACCGCGACCGAACCGTGGAAGTCGGTGCCGGTGTGGAGCACGCGGTGACCGATTGCCTCAATCTCGGAGATATCCTTGACCGCGCCGCCGAACTCGGGAGAAGTCAGACAGCTCAACATGAGCTCGAACGCCGCGTTGTGGTCGGGCAGGTCTTTTTCAACCTCGTATTTTTTGCCGTCGACCGTCTGCGACAGATTGGAACCCGGGATGCCGATGCGCTCGATGCCGCCCTTGGCGATGACGCTCTCGTCGTCCGTTTGGATGAGTTGATATTTGACGGACGAACTGCCCGCGTTGATGACCAATACTTTCATATTCTTTCTCCGTTATTCCTGCGACGCCTGGACCGCGGTCATTGCGACCACCGCGACGATATCGTCGGAGGTGCAGCCTCTCGACAGATCGTTGACCGGCTTCGCGAAGCCCTGGCAGATGGGACCGATTGCAACCGCGCCGCTGAACCTCTGCGTGAGCTTGTAGCCTATGTTGCCCGATTGCAAATCGGGGAAAATCAAGATGTTCGCCTTGCCGGCGACATCGCTGCCGGGCGCTTTGAGCATGGCGACCGACGGAACGATTGCCGCGTCAAGCTGAAGTTCGCCGTCCACGGCGAGCCCGGGATCGCGTTGTTTGACAAGCTCTGTCGCCGCGACCACCTTGTCGACGTTGGCGTGCTTTGCGCTGCCCTTTGTCGAGAAAGACAGCATCGCCACGCGCGGATCGTCAATGCCGGCGAGCGACTTCGCCGACGCGACGGACGAGATTGCGATGTCCGCGAGCTGTTCGGCGGTCGGGTCGATGTTGACCGCGCAGTCGCCGAAGATGAGCACGTCCCTGTCCTTGTAGTAGGTGCCCTCAAAGCACATTATGAAGCAGCTGGACACCGTCTTGATGCCCGGCTTGGTCTTGACAATCTGAAGTCCCGAACGGAGCACGTTGCCGGTCGAATTGATTGCGCCTGCGACCATGCCGTCAGCCATGCCCTTGCGCGTCATCATCGCGCCGAAGTTGAGATATTTGCGCATCTGCACCCTCGCCTCTTCGAGAGTCATGCCCTTCGCCTTGCGCAGCTCGTAAAACTCGCCGGCAAAGTCCTCGATGTCGGCGGTAGCCGGGTCGACGACGGTGCACAGCGACAAGTCCACGTCGGGATACATCTGCGCGAGCTTGTCCTTGTTGCCGAGCAGGATGATGTCGGCGATGCCGTTTTTGGTAATGATCTCGGCGGCGCGGACGGTGCGCGGCTCTTCGCCCTCGGCGAGTACGATGGTCTTGCGCAATGTCTTTGCCTTGTCGATGATGCCGGAAATGATTTTGTTCATAATTGCTCCTTCCCTCAAAACGCTTTGTTTCCGCGGCGTTTTGGTGTACAATAAGATTACGATAACATTATAACTTCATCGCGCGCATTTGTCAAAAAGATTGGCACACTTGCGCGCAAGGAAATGCAAATGAAAATTGCCGCGATCGTATGCGAATTCAACCCCCTGCACAACGGGCACGCCCGACTGCTCTCCCTCGCTCGCGAGCGGGCGGACGCCGTTGTCTGCGTGATGAGCGGAAGCGTCGTCCAACGCGGCGAACTTGCACTGCTCGACAAATACACTCGCGCCGTCCACGCGGTGCGAGCCGGGGCAGACCTCGTCCTCGAACTTCCTGCGCAATACACCTTGAGCGGCGCGCCTCAATTCGCCGCCGGCGCGGTCGCAATCGCAAACGCGCTCAACGGCGAGACAACCCTCTTTTTCGGCAGCGAATGCGGCGACGCGGCGACGCTGAAAACCGCAGCCGAGATGCTCTCCTCCGACGCCGTCAACAGCGAGATTGCTCGACTGATGGCGACGGGCAGCAGCTATCCTTCCGCCGTTTCGGCGGCGGCAAAGACATGCGCCTCGACCGATGTCGAGCGCGCCGCCGCGCAGGCTCTCGACAGCCCAAACAACGTGCTGGGCATTGAATATATCAAGGCGATAATCGACACGGGCTCGAAAATTGACTGCGACACGATTGCACGCCCGGGCTACGACGCGCGTCTTGCTCCGACCTCGTCGCAGGTGCGCAAAGACGCGCTTGCCGGCACCGACGTCTCCCCCTCAATCCCCGATGGCGTCGCGCGGTCGATCGCCGGCTTTGCGCCCTCTTTCGCCGCAAGAGACGACAGGCTTTTCGCGCTGATCAAGTATCTCGTACCGCATGCCCCGAGCGGCATACACGACGACCGCGAAGGGCTGTCGGACAGACTGCGTCACGCCGCTTCGGCAGCATCCTCGCTCGCGGAATATCTCGAGTCGGCGAAGGTCAAACGCTATCCCATGGCGAGGATAAAACGGCTCACCCTCAACACTCTCATCGGCAACAAGAATATGCATTCCGACCTTGTCGGGCACGCCCCCGAATATGTCAACGTGCTGGCGGCAAAGAAGACGTCCGCCGACGCGCTGTTGAGCGGTGTGAAAGCCGCCGTCTGCGCGACGAGGCGCGACCTTGAGCGCTTTGAGGAAGAGTTTTCGCTCACCGCTCGCGCCGACGACCTGTTCGAGGCGGTCTGCTATCCGTTTGCGCGAAACGCGCGCTTTGTCTGATTTTCATTCTATAAAATATCTTCGCGCATAGACTTAACCGTGGCAAAAACACGGTTTTTTCGTGCCATTGCGGCAAATCCGAAACTCGTCGCGCTCAACGCGCTTGTCTGCGCGCTGACGGTAGCTCTCGCCGTCGACCCTAAGCGCTGTATCTCAAGCGTGCATTCCGCACTCGGCATGTTCGCGCAAAGCGTATTGCCGGCTCTTTTGCCCTATTTCTTTTTCACCAAACTGCTCACCTCGCTCGGGGCCGCTCGCGTACTCGGCAACCTATTCCGCCGCCCCGTCGCGCTGCTCTACAACGCGCCTCCTATCGGCGGATATGTCTGCCTTATGAGCCTGCTTTCGGGCTATCCCGTCGGGGCACGGCTCTTGGGCGACCTCTTCAAATCGGGCGTCATCGACGGTGCGGACGCGCGCTGTATCTCGTCATTCGCGTCGACGTCGGGTCCGCTGTTTGTCGTAGGTACGGTCGGGACGATGATGTTTGACAGTCCGCGCCTCGGTTACATTCTTTTTGCGTGCCACGTCGCCGGCGCACTTCTCAACGGCCTGCTCTATCGCCGCCGCAAGCCGTCCGTCCGCAGCGCGGTTCTCGTGCCGCCGCGCACCGACAACGTGCTCGCTTCCGCGATGACCGACTCCGTTCTCTCGGTCGCGCTGGTCGGCGGATACATTGCGGTGTTCGGACTTGCGATAGACGTTTTGATTTCTACCGGGATACTGAACGCGCTCGCCTCGCCCTTCGGCGCAATCCTGCAAAAGTTCGGACAAGATCCGCGCATAGCCGACGCACTCGCTGCCGGCGCGGTGGAGTTGACGCGAGGATGCAAGATGCTGTCCGCGCTCGGATTACAGACAAAGACAGCACTCCCCTGCCTTGCCGGAATGCTGTCTTTCGGCGGCGTTGCAATCGCCGTCCAATCGTTGTCGTTTTGTTCGATTTGCGGAATACGTATCCGCTTTTTTGCGTTGACAAAGGCGACTCAAGCCGCAATCACCGTCTCGATAGCCTGTGTTGTCGCGCTCGCCATTTGATTACCTGTTGTCGCCGCGGTTGCTCGAAGTGATGTCGTAGAGCGCCTGCCTGCCCTTGTCGATGTTTTGAAGGGATTCACGCAAATTCGCCTCGGCGCTGTCGAACATGTCCATAATGCCGTGATAGCAGCTAGCGGACAATTCCGTCGCGCGTCTCTCGGCGTCATCCAAGATTGCGTTCGCCCTGCGTCTCGCCTCGTCGACAATGCGATTCTCGGCAATCAACTGATCCGCCTCCGCGCGCGCCTTGTTGAGAATATCGCGCGCCTTGTCGTGCGCGTCGCCGATGATGTTGTCCTTGTCTTGAAGGATGACTCTCGCCTCGGTAATCGAGCTGGGCAAAAGGTTGCGGATGCTCGCGATATATTCGAGGCACTTCGTGTCGTCGACCGCGCGCAGGTTGCCGAAAAGCGCCTTTTTGCCGCCCCTGATCTCCTCTTCGAGCCTGTCGAGAACTCTCTCTATTTGAATATCCATATCAAACTTTCCTCCTAGTCCGTTCGAATGTTTGCTTTATCGTTTGCGCCGCCGCCGGCACGACGCGATCGTCGATGTCTCCGCCGCTTTCGAGCAGTTCCCGCACCGTGTGCGAGTGTATGTCCGCCAGCTCGCCCTTCGCCTCGATCAACACCGTCTCAATGCCTCCGTGCTCGAGGTTGAAAGCCGCCATATCGCGTTCGTACGCAAGGTCTTGCGCGTCGCGCCAGCCGCGGACGATTGTCTTTATGCCGCGCTCCTTGCAGAACTCCCAGACCATGCCCGAGCATATCTCGACGGTGACGCCGGGCATATCGGCGGTCGACAGCCTTGCAATCTCCGCCCTCTCTTTGAGAGAAAACAGCCCTTGTTTGGCGTCGTTGATTGCGACGACAACCACGACCTTGCCGTATCTCTTCTGCGCCTCTTCCGCGAGCATGCGGTGCCCGATTGTGAACGGATCGAAACTGCCGGTGAGCGCGCATATCCTTGCGGCACGGACAAAGTAATCGACCGTAATCCTTCCGTATTTGCGGCTCTTTGCAAGCTCGAATCCGTCGGGCGTGGCGCACTTTTCGTCGCTGTCGTGTTCATAGATCAAATAGCCGTCCTCTTCGAGCAGATTGGCGCGCGCAACCGCCGCCGCTATCTCCGCGATGTCTACGCTTCCGTACGGCGGATCGCAAAAGATGTAATTCCACTTACCCTTGAGCGAACGCAGACAGTCGCGCCAATCGCGCGCGACAAGGCGATAGTTTGCGCCGTTCAATTCTTTGAGCGATTTTAGGTTGGCGTTGGTGAGCGTGATGCCCTCCCTGCCGTTGTCGCAAAAGACAACTTCCGACGCGCCGCGGCTGAGCGCCTCGATGCCGATTGCGCCGC
>CABKMX010000003.1 GCA_902373595.1 uncultured Christensenellaceae bacterium | reverse complement strand
ATCAAAATGTGACCAATCGGATAGCATCTGACAAGCGACATCGACGAAATCTCTTCGCTGCACAGCACCAATACGTCCAGCGGATCCCCGTCGTCCGCATATGTGCGCGGAATGAAGCCGTAGTTCGCCGGATAGTGCGTCGACGTGTACAAAATGCGATCGAGGATGAGCATCCCCGTCTCTTTGTCGACTTCGTATTTGTTCTTGCACCCTTTGGGAATCTCGATTACCGAGATAAAATCTTCGGGCGTAATGCGCTCCGGAGAAATGTCGTGCCAAATGTTCATAATTCCTCCCAACCGCTCTTGCGGCGTCCTCTTAAATACGATTATACTATACTTCGCGGCAAATTGCCATAGTTTTGAATATTTTTTCCGTCATTTTATTGCCAAAGCCTTTCTTTTGTGCTAATATAATAGAGCAAATCGCGCCGAAGTGGTGGAATTGGCAGACGCGCCGGACTCAAAATCCGGTGATGGCGACATCGTGCGGGTTCAAGTCCCGCCTTCGGCACCACGGCAACGCTTGCTTTGCGGCAGCGGACAAAAAAGAGAAGCAACTCGGCTTCTCTTTCTTTTTTTGTCCGCTTCTCTTTTGCTCGCTTTTGCCATGACGCCGAAGGCGAGATGCCGACCGAGTGACGCTCACGCGCCTTGACATGTTATGTCAAGCCGTCCCCTTTCGGCGTTCGCTATTCCGTCGCTTCGCTCCTTACAAGTCCCGCCTTCGGCACCAAAAGCCCGAGCTGACTTGCTCGGGCTTTTTTCTGTGCCAATGCGGGACCTAGAACCCGCACAAACGACTCCGTCGTTTCCGTGCGCTGCACGCTCGCGCACCGCTCCGCGGTGTCCCCTTTCGGCGCTCCCTGTAAGGCAAGTCCCGCCTTCGTTGCTTTTTTGATTGTTACTCATCGTCTGTTGACAACTTTTTGATAGCGATTATAATTGAATTATCGGAGGTAAAACCTATGACAACTCAACCCTTAAATCCTTCTCGCCCCGGCATAATTGCATTGACAATCAACGGCTCAACTTTTCTTTTGACCGCCTCAAAAGAACTCTCTCCGTCAATGAAAGACGAAATCGAATTCATTGTGCGCTTTGCGTTCGATGAAGAAGAATCTTCTATTCTTGAAGTATCCGACCTCGATTCTGTCGACGACCTCTGTGAGCTCTCGGAATACAACATCGCCTCTCTTCTTGCCGCAAAAATCGAACAAGATCTCGATGTAACGATATCCTTTTTGCCGATAGCACTTGAACAGAGTCTTGAATACTAGATGCAATCTGCTAACACGCTGCCGATTCGTGTTACAATTGGCACCACCAGTGCGTTACCCATACAAAAATAACGCATCTTTTCCGGCATTCCTGCCGTCCAATCGTCAGGAAAGCCGTTTAATCTTTCGCATTCAATGGGCGTAAGCGTGCGCAATCTTCCTGTGTGCGGATCGCTTACAACATGTGACATCCTTGACAATTGCGATTCTGTCGTAATCAAAGTCCTCGACGGCTTATCAAGTCTGTCCGGGAACGCTACTGCTCCTTCTGCAAAAAAATATTCTGTCCCATCCGCTCTCTTCCTTTTTTCATTCTTTGCTCCCTTTACATACTCCCATTTTGCCAAGTCTTCATCTTTAATAAAGTAATGTTCATCTAGAATCTTGTTTTCGAGAACACTTTTCAACAATATCGGCTCCGTTAGCTGCGCTTTTGTCTCTATTGAGTAGACTCTTCCATTTATCATCATTCCCGAATTATGTATGCACACTTGCTGCCGCTCGGAAACTTCTCTCATAGACGAAAACTCTAACTCATCAATCCAACAATCCAAATATTCTTTCGCAAAACAATCTATAGGAAAAGAGTTCGCCAATATCCCCTCTGCAATAATGTATCTATGCATTGTTTTTAACCATTGCTTGCACACCTGTTCCGCCAAACACTTATAATACTTCGTTTCCTTATGACAAGCAACTATGAATGTTCTGCGCCGACGTTGCCCTTGACCATATTCTGCTGCATTTATTACCCTCCACTCCACAGCATAACCATTTTCGTAAAAGCTGCGCAGAATCATTGAGAAGTCTCGTCCTTTTTGCTTTGCAGGCGACACGATAAGTCTGTCAACATTTTCCAATACAACAAATTTCGGATGTCGGCTTGTCAATATTGCGGCCACTTCCCACCAAAGTCGTCCTTTTTGTCCCTCAATACCTTCAGCCGACTTTTTCAGCACCGAATAATCTTGACACGGAAACCCACCTACAAGCAAATCATGATTAGGGACTTCGCTTTTTACCGTTGCTATGTCTGCACAAACGTAGTTATCTTCTTTGCCAAAATGTGAAACGTAGCAATTAAACGCAAATTGCTCTTTTTGAAATGGCTCCCATTGATTTGCCCATATCGTCTTAAATCTCGAAGAGGCCGCCTCTAACCCTAACCGAAACCCCCCAACGCCTGCAAACAGCTCTACAACTTTAATTTTTTGTGCCAAATATTCCATCATGCCTCTTTTTACTCACATAGTCTATTCTTCATGCACAATCGTATCTTCACATTTTATAATGCCAATACACCTGTCGCTTTTGTTCTACAACTCTTGCCGTACAAAACTCAACATGAACAAACATGTTTTATAAAAGCCCTTTTATCTGCTCAGCCACGTATGCTCTATTTAACCAAAAACATTGCTTTGTCATCATACGACCATCCGGCAACGGAGCCATATCTCGGCTATCTCTCCCATGCGGTCTCACGTGCGCAACTCTGCTTTCACGTTGTTTTGGAAGATTATTATATGTACGCGAAGCGGTGGGCCTCAAAACAACACCTCTTTTTATTGTTTTGATTGTTTTTTGCCATACGCGTCTAACCTCCTCCAAATCCGGCTCGGGCATATTCCAAGTCCTTATTCCATAAAACACCTGTTCTTTGCCTTCAATCTCTTGAAACAATACGAAAAGAAACTTTTTCGGCGCCAACATGCCGTATAGCTGTGAATCCTCCCAAGCGGTCTCTTTGCTTATTTTGATAAAATCAAACGCCGGAAAAGATATATTCTCCGTGATTGAACCATCCATATTGAGTTTTACGACTTTAGGACAAACGTCCGCCTTTACAAATTCTTCCGCTTGGCTGACATGCCCTCTTATTCCAAGCATCGCCGCAAATATCAATTCGTTCGAATTCTTTGCTCTGCCTGAAATGGAGAATTCCTTCAGCAATTCTGTTCTCGTCCTGCCTATATACGGCGCTACTCGTTCTTTAATCACGTCTATAAACGTATGGTTCACTAACACATGCCAATCTTTGATGATTCTTTCATTTTCTTCTTTACCAAAAATATAGCGTCTTAATATTTGCGTCATATAAGATTGTTTTAAAGAATAAGCGCGTTGTTTTGCAGGGATATCGGAAAATGGTTGCTTTCTTACCGAGGCTGATGTGGCTCCTTTTGTGCAAGCAGCCAAATATAACGTATCGCCTTCTGAAATTTCATGCGCACGCCCACCGCGAACTTTTTGCATTATCATTTCCCAATCGTGCTCTATGATTTTAAGATCCTCTACAGGAAACTCAAACAAGATGGCTTTGTCGATACGATATTCGCCTTTGGGCTTGTCGTACAAATGCTCGTACGACATCAATAGCATTCTTTGGCATTTATGCCAAAATGAGCTCGTTTTGAATGTGCAATCATATTCTTCCATATAGTTGATAATATTGCACACCAAACGTTCTTTTGCCGTAATTTCGCCTTTTCTCTTAATATATGGTGTAACCTTCAACTCTACTCCGGCCTCGGGAAAGTCCGGCTCCGATTCCGAGTTTGGAGAATACCCATACCAACTTTCTTCTATGACCGAACCGATAGCTCCCTTTCCCGTTGATAGACGGCCGAATTTGTCCACCTCTTTCAACGGGATTCCGATTATCTCCTGGGCACGTCTCAATACATCCTCTTTTGTATGATATGCCGTTCCTTTCATATTTTCCTCCGTATCCTTTGTTTTGGTATCCTCGCTTTTCGCGACACCATTAAATTTTATTCGTTGGCTACAATGTCATCAAGCACCCTGCCCATGCGAGTAATCATCGGCACAACAAGCGCGTTCCCCATACAGAAATATCTCATTCTGTCTGGCATCCCAGCAGTCCAGTCATCGTCAAATCCTTGCATCCTTTCTGTCTCTACTGGGGTAAGCAATCTTATCCGCCCAGTACCCGGATCCACTACAACATGCGTCGAACGATTTAGCGTGGATTCACTTGTCAACATGGTCCTTCCGGGACGATCCCACGGATCGGGAAAAGCAATCGGCCCTTCGGAAAACATATACTCGTGCCCTTCCTTTGTCCTGCGCGGTATCTTTTTTGCGCCTTTGAGATAAACCCACTTTGCCATTTGATCTCCGGCTATATAGTAAGCTTCATCAACATTACTTTGCAGAATATCACCTAGTTTTGTTGATTCTTCCTCTCTTTCAGTGACCTTTACCGTCCAGATTGTCCCGTCATGCATATATCCTGCGTTTTCAAATGCGAACGCAAACGCGTCGCTGACTGCGACAATATCCTTTCCTATCACAACACTTTTCACAACCCCCAACTTTTCTATCGGAAAAGCTTGCGCCATCAAGCCCTTTTCTTTTATTAGACTCGACGCCTCACATCTCGACATCTTTTTGCCATATTTTGTGTCGTTACGATATGCAAAAATAAACGTCCTTCTGCGCCGCTGAGCAGCTCCATATTGCGCGGCGTTAACAACGCGCCACTCAACGCTATAGCCCAACACATACAAACACGCGAGTATCACACCAAAATCGCGACCTCTTTGTTTCGCCGGGGACTTCAACAGTCTGTCAACATTTTCAAAAATACAAAATGGCGGCCGCTTGGCAATCAGTACATCGCGGATTTGCCACCATAATACTCCTTTCTTTCCTTCGATACCATGTGCCGACGCAAGCGTATGCGCAACACTGTAATCTTGGCAAGGAAAGCCTCCGACTAACAATGTGTGGTCCGGTATCGATTCTTTTTGTACGGTCGCTATGTCTTCTCCCGTATGCAATTCGCCGTTTAAGTCCGGACTGTCACCATAATGGCGAACGTAACATTCATGAGCCCACTGAGTCGACGCCCCAGGCTCCCACTGAGAGAACCATGTCGTTTCCCAACCTGTACCAAGGCGATCGAATCCCAATCGGAAACCGCCAACTCCTGCGAACAGCTCGCATATAGTTTTTTTCATCAAGCCCTCCTTTGACCGTGTAGATCAACTCGCTTATATTTATAGACCTAAAATGTTTGCACCGACAAACGCCGGATTGTTGGTCTATATTGCCCTGTAGAATGACCGATTGCTGCAGTCGAACTTATTTTATCAAATTTTAATTAAATTTACAAGGCATTATTTCATATTCTTGCGCCCTGCATGTGTAGGTTTACAATACACCCGTCACATCTGTATGAAAACCCTCCCCCGTCGCTAGTCAAAAACATAAGAAAACTTGACTTTGCGTGTCGGATGGTTTATGATGGTTATTATGAGTGGTGATAATATTGCAATTGAAAAATATCGTGGTACGAATCTGTTGCTGAAAGGTGACCGAGCCTTTATTTCTTGGTCGTCCTATGCGCTTGATTTGTTGCGGTCACACTATCCAATCGGATTCCAAACAGTGCTCAATCACGTAACCGCGATTGAACAGGCAGACCGCAGCGGAATAGGCTTAGGCGCCGACCCGACTTTTTACGTCGGCAATCCGACATCCACGGCTCACCCGGCATGGTATGCAAGCTGCATTCTGCATGACGCATATCACCGCAAATTGTTCGACGACGCAACAAAGAGCGGAGCCTCATCCCAAGCCGCACATTCATCGGCTTCCGGCGCTCAGGCGGAAATGAAATGTCTTGACGAACAGATAAAATCGTTGAGGGCAATGAACGCGCCCGCCTACATATTGCAGCACGCAGAACATTGCAAGTCGTTGCGTTGGTGGGAAGTTAAAAATCGCAATTGGTAACGGTTAAACCGATGCAAAACCGTAAACGCTTTGCGCAAGCCGTGTAATCAAAGGCGTTATGTTCAATCTGCCGCAATCGTTTTCGGCCGCGGCAGATTTTTGTATCGACAATCGACAATCAACTCTGTTCTTTGTCTTTGTCTTGATTGTGTTTTTGCAAATACTTTTTCAAACAAGCACCCGGAAGCCACGTCATCAAGAAGAGCCCGACAGCGAGCGTGACTATTACAACGGGCATAAAGACTTTTATGTCCGCTTTCAACAGGTTGATGACCGCCGTCTCGACGGCGATGAGCGCGCCTACAAAGAGCATGGTGCGCGCTAACACGGTGTTTGCGAACTTCCAATTACGCTCGTTTTTGACGGACAGCTTGCTTGCTTGTCCGAACATGGGGTTGATCTTGGGCTTTGCGATAAGCAAGGCAAGCCCTTCCCGCGACAAGCAACGCGGCGACAAACATACCGAATCCCCACCTGATCGCCATTTGCATGCGCTATCCTCCTCTCTCCCTGTGTTCGAGCGCTATCGCCCTATCTTGCGCATCATATAATGCGAGCGCGGCTCAAAGCCCTGCGCGACATAAAAACCGTATGCGGACTTGTTGGGCGCAAAGACGGTCAGCTCGAAGCGGTCGCAGCCGTTCGAGACAAAAAACTCTTCCGCGGCGGCGAGCAACGCTTTGCCCACGCCCTTGCCGCGCATATCCTTTGCGACGACGAGGTCGGAGACAAAGCCGCTCTTTGGCGGATTTATCAAAAACGCGTCGTCGCCCTCGCCGAAAAATATCTTGCACGACACAAGCCCGATTGCTTTGCCGTCCGTGACGGCGAGAAAAATCTTTCCGTTTTGCTTTTCGACCTCTCGCAAAAGATAGGGCAGGTACTCGTCGCGGAAAGTCGGCTTGGGCGCGCATCCGCCGAGCGACATCAAATGCAATTGAAGCGTCAAAAGCAAATCCTTTGCGTCCTCTTGATAGAGGGGCGAATATTCAACGATCTCGAATTGTTCCATACAATTATTTTAGCATATACGCCGCGGTTTTGCAAGTTCAGCTTTCGTCGTCCGATCCGTCGCGTTCGGCGACCTCCCAATCGCAAGGGACGTCGACGTCGTCCTCATAGAATATCTCCGCCGCGCGCATGGCGTCGCACAAGCTCATCGCCGCGGCGAGCGCCAAACTCAGACAGTCGCTCCTGCCGTCCGAAATCTCCGGCGTCCGTCCCCAATGCTCCTCCGTTCGCTCGAGCGCACGATATACGGACGAAGCGCTCTTCAAGTGCTTGGCGTCGCTGTCGAACAGCATTTTGAGGCGTATCGCCTGCAACATTCTCGTCGCGCCAAGCGCCTTTGCCGCGCCGCCGAGCCTGTCCGCGTATCTTTGATACAACCGCTGTGACTCTACGTTCCACACAAACGGCACGCTGCTCCCTATGAACTTCGCCAACGCGTCAAGCGCATTCGCCGCACTCGTCCCTACAAGCAAATGCTGTCTGCCGACGCTGCCGAGCTCGGGAGAAAGCCTGTCCGCGTCGATGGGCTTGCCTTCGATGTCGGCGTTGACGAAATATTGACAATATTCGGACACAATTCCGTCTGCGACCTTGACGGCGGCGACCTCGACAAAATCGTATTTGCTCATCATCGCGCCGTCAAACCAAATGATGACGATGTCTTTTGGAAAATTTTTCATATGTACCTCCCGGACGTCATCATCATACAACAAAGCATGCCCCTTTTTCGGGACATGCTCGCACTTTTTTATTTTGTGAAGTTACTCTGTCCTGCCGTCGTCGTTTTGGGCTGCGTCGACGGCTTCCGTCCCGGCAGCTTCGGTCTTTGACTCGCCGGCTTCGATCGTCTCTGCGCCGATCTCGCCGCTCTCTTCGTCGTTTCCGCGCGATTCCCCGATAGGCGCGGCTGCGTCTCCGCCGACGGTCTCGCCTGTTACCAGCGCAAACAGTCCCTCCGAACTCAACACCGCGATATGCCCCCTGTCCGCATTGCAGACGAGCACCTGTCTGCCCTCAAACTCTTCGAGATGGCGTTCCGCACCGCAAACGGGGCACTTCTCGGTCGGTTCGAGACGATAGATCTTGCCATCGCAAAGCATGACGGGCGGATGAGCATATCTCAGCTTTTTGATCCCTCTGCCGCTCTTGCGCATCGCGGACAGCGAGCGCGCAGCATACAGCCTTTCGGCAAAGCTCGCCGCGCAATACGCCGCGACGATGAGCAGCGCGAACGCGATCACGACCGTCAACGTATCGTTCATCTCGGCGAAGCGTATCAGCACGAGCGCCGCAAACGCCGCGACCGTCAACAACGCGAACAAAACCGTCAACGCGACCGACTTGCGATAGTACTTTTCGGCACTTTCGACGAATACCGCGCGAACGGACGCCGACGATTCTTCTGCCGCCTCTTTGACCTCTTCGGCCTGCAGGGACGCCTTGGCGATGAACTCCTTTGTCTCCGCCTCGTTCTTGCGCTTGCGCTCGCCCCATGTCAGACGCTTGCGCTTGCGTTTTTGCTCCGACCCGCAATATTTGCAAAATTGCTCTTCGTCGCCTATCTCTCTGCCGCAGACCCTGCACTTCATGACAACGCCTCTTTTTTACGCTTGCCGATATAGCTCGCGACAAGGACGACCAACGCCGTCGCAAACGCGACGAAGGTCAGCCACGCGCCGCCGCCGGCGGTCAAGACAAACTCCTTGGTGCTTTGCGAATAGACGGCGATTGCGAAGACCATTCTGACAAGCGCAACAAAGGTCACGACCGCGGTCATGACGATTGCGGCAAGATGCCCGTTTATGCCTTTTACGCACACCAGCACGATAAATCCGACCAAATACAAAGCGGTGACCACAACGATCGCGACCTCTATGACATAGACCGCTATGAACGCTGCGTCCAGCTGTGCGAGCAGCTGTTCGGGATAGCCGTCCATATACGCTTCCGCAAGCTGTTGCATCGTCTCGTTGTCGGCGGTCGCGGGGAAATTTTGGACGAGCCAATGCGCCGCGCCCTCGTAGCCGCCGAGCGGCGCAAAGATGATGTCGAGCATCGCCGCGCCGATGTGGAAGTCGTCCTCTTCGAAAAGTTCTGTCGTACTGTCGCCGAGATCGAGATCGACCGTCGCCTGAACGTCATACGACGCAATGAACGAGAACGCGAACGACGCGATGATCGCGACCAACATCACCCACACCCATA
The DNA here is from genome assembly GCA_902373595.1 of uncultured Christensenellaceae bacterium. Taxonomy (GTDB): domain Bacteria; phylum Bacillota; class Clostridia; order Christensenellales; family UBA3700; genus Ornithoclostridium; species Ornithoclostridium faecigallinarum. The sequence goes on along the minus strand of CABKMX010000003.1, from coordinate 10,727 downwards.
TACCGGGAGCGGACCGGGTCGGCTGCGCTTTGAGCGGCGCCGCCGTGGCGACGGGAGCTTGTTCCGCCGCATTGCGTTTTTTCTTTGACCTTGAAGCCATTGTTCCTCCGAGCGCCTTGGCGCTGTCAATATTGTGCGAGCAATTTTCTCCTCGCTCTGTGGTCGGGCAATATCTTTGCCATTTCTTCGTAGAAGGCGCGCGAATGCGACTGCACCTTAAAGTGACAGATCTCGTGCACGACGACTCCTTCCGCCGCCTCGACCGGGAAGCGCGACAGCCGCAGCGAATAGTGAACGACGTTGCGCCTGCAATAGCACATCCCGAGATATTTCTTGGCGTCTACAATCTTGATATCGGGCGTTTTGAGCCCCATGACTGCCGCATATTTTGCGGTCGCCGCCGCGGCGAATCTTTCCGTCTCGGCGCGTCTGACTCGTTTGAGCGCCTCTTCTCTCTTCCCCTCGGGACCGCGCACGATGAGCTTGTCGCCTTCGATGAGATAGCCGTACCTCGTCGAGACGACGTACTCGGTCTCGTAATCTTTGCCCCAAAGCCGAAACGACGTCGAATCGATTGTCGGCGCGCGGCTGTCCCTGAGCGCACGCAGCAACCATTGCTCTTTGGCTCGCGCGAACTTCTCTCCGACCGAATAGGGCGCGCCGTACGGTATGCGCACTTCCGCCGCGCAGTTGCGGACCTCGGCTACGCACCCCTTCTTGCGGTGCGTCTTGACGATTGTCACCGCATATCTTTCGCCCTCGGGTCCGATTGTGACGACTTTTGAATTCATCTGGGGTATCGTCCGGAGATCGGTCCGCCGAGAAAGTCGATGTAGTTGCTTCTGAAGCGCTCGAGGTCGCCGTCCTTTTTGAAGCTGTAAGTGCTGTCTTTGCCGACTATGATATGGTCGAGCAGCCGCACGCCGAGCACTTCCAGCGCGGCGACCGCCCACCTCGTAAACTCCGTGTCGCTCATTGACGGCTGCGCCGCGCCGCCGGGATGATTGTGGGCGACATAGACATAGGCGGTGTTGAAGTTTTGCGTCAACATCACGAGCTCTTTGACTCTGATATGGCAGTCGCTCTCGTTGCCTCTGCCCAATTCGCTCACTTCCTTGACTCTGCCCAGCCCGTCGACAAACACCGCGAGCATCACTTCGTTGAGTTGCCCTTCCAGCATCGAAGTCATGAAGTTTCGCGCCCTTTCATATGTATCGACGCGCTCTCTTTCGTCCGGCATACGCGTGCATACCTTGCTTGAAATGCCGGACAGCGACGCCAAAAACAGCGACGCCTGCTCCGTCATGTTGCGCACCGTCCTCAACGCCTTGGGATCGGCGCTGACCACCGCTTCGAACGATCCGAACTTTGCTATCAGATTGTGCGCGATGGGATTTGTGTCCTTGCGCGGCACGAACGGATAGAGCAAATATTCCAAGATTTCGTGGTCTTGCAGAGAGAGAATGCCGTTCTTTTCGATTCTCGCACGCATTCTCTGTCTGTGGTTGTCGTGCATGTGGGCTTCACTCATTTCCTCTTGTTCTCCTGTTCATGTTTTTCGCGACCCGTTTCTCGTTTTCTTGCGATTTTTGCGTCTTTCTCCGCTTGTGAGCGAGTCGAAAAACGCCTTTATCCCGTCCCCGTATTTGTCATCGATGACCGTCGCCGCCTTTCTCGACAGCATCAGCGTGACGAAGCCTATCGCCATCGCCGCGGCTATGTAGCCGATATATACGGCAGGAAGCGTCTCCATCGCGAGGAAGGTACCGCCCAAAAAGCTCTTGTCGATGTACGCCGCGAGCAGCGAAACTCCAAACATAAGCGCTATGGTCGCCAATCTCAACTTGTCGGGCGGCATGCTGATCACCGTCAATGCGACAAAACCCGCCATCGTCAGCGCATATGTCGCCGCTGTCGCCTTGAGCGCAAACACCTCTTCTTCCGTCCCGGGAATGTCAATCGCGGAGGTGAGAATTAGCATGAAGCCGGCTGCGCATATCAGCGACACCGCCGCCGGAAGCGCGGACTTGAGAATGTTGCGCAAAAAGTCCCCTTTCGGCCGCGCCTTTGTCGGCTGCAGCGCGAACACAAACGTAGGCACGCCGATGACAAAGAACTCAATCATCAACATCTTTTTGGTGTCGAACGGATAGCTGCTCCTGCCCGTCGCGATTGTCACGATTGCAAAGAGCAGAGTCATGAACATCACGAAAATGTTCTTCATCACATACAGCGCGGACACCTTTTCGACATTGCCTATGACCTGTCTGCCCTCTTGGACGATGCTCGGCAGCGTCATGAAGTTGTTGTCCATAAGCACGATGCGCGAGATGTTGCGCGCGACCTCGTTTGCCGCGGCGAACGAGATTGAGCAGTCCGCCTGTTTGAGCGCCTTGACGTCGTTGACGCCGTCGCCTATCATCGCGACGGTATGCCCCTTTTGTTGCAAAGACTTGACGACCGCGCACTTCTGCTCGGGCGATATGCGCCCGAACACCGCGGTCTTTTCGGCGTTTTCGGCAATCTGTTCGTCGGTCGCGCCGTTGCAGTTGAACGTGCTTCCGGCGTTGCGAATACCTGCCTTTGCGGCAATGTTGCCGACCGTGGTCGGGTCGTCGCCCGAAATGATTTTGATGTCGACTTCGCTGTCATAGAACCAATCGAGCGTCGTCTTGACGTTGTCGCGCAGCGTGTCTTCGAGCGCGAACACAAAGAGCGGCGTCGTCTTGTTGCGGTCGATGTCGGCGATCGCGCCGTCGAACGACGACAGCAAGATTGTCCTGCGCCCCTTTTCGGACGCTGCGGCAATGAACTCGGCGACCTGTCCGTCCGGCACACCTACAAAGTCGGGCGCACCCAAGACATATGTCTTGCCTCCCTCGAGCGTGACCGCGCTGTATTTGCGCGCGCTCGAAAAGCTCATCACATCGGACACGGGCAGCGACTCCGCCTCGCCGGCGCCGTGCAAAAGCGCCATCGCGGTCGACTTGCTGTCCTTGGTCTCCTTCATGATTGTGTTGAGCAGCACGGGCGCCGATATCGTCTCGTCGAGCGCAAGCGTCTCGACAAGTTCGAGCTTGCCGTCGGTGATTGTCCCCGTCTTGTCGAGAAGCAGCACGTCCGCGCTCGCCAACATCTCGATGCCGTAGAGGTCACGCGCGAGCGCATGCTTGCGCGACATCTTGAGCACCGACGCCGCAAGCGCCGTCGACGTCAAGAGGAACATGCCGATCGGGATCATTCCAAGCACACTGCTCGACACCGATATAATCGTGTCCTTCCACGGTCCGCCGACCGCGACGCGCTCTGCAATCAGCAGGAACGCCGCAAGTATCACAAGCACAATCGAGATGCCCTTGATCAACGAGTCGAGCACCGCAAAGATCTTGCTCTTGGGCTTGCCTACGCGCTTTGCTATGCGCGCGACGCCCTCGATGTATCTGTCCTGTCCGACCCTGTCCGCAAGACAGCACGCCTCGCCCGCATGGATTGTGCTCCCGGCAAGTATCGCGTCGCCCGCTCTCTTGCGGACGGGGCGAGATTCGCCCGTCAAAATCGATTCGTCGACCTCGATCTCGCCGCTCTTGACGGTGGAATCGGCAGGCACCTGCGCGCCTGCGGCTACATAGTAGATGTCGTCGAGCACGAGCTCCTGCGTCGCGATCGACGTGCGCTTACCGTCGCGGACGACGTCGCAGACCGACCGCCCGACCAGCGACAGCCTGTCGACGGTGCGCTTGGCTTTGAACTCCTGCCAAATGCCGATCGCGATGTTGATGAGGATGATGCACGAAGAGATCGCATAATCCCACGCGCCGATTGCGATTAAGAGAATCATCAGCGCGATGGTGACGGTGTTGCAAAAGTTGAAGATGTTCTCGGCGACTATGCGCAGATAGGACTTGCTGCCTGTCGAAGTCTTGGTGTTGACAAGTCCCGCCTTCGTCCTCTCTTCCGCCTGCGCCGAACTCAACCCCGTCTCGACGGAAGGATAGATCCTTTCCGCCATTTTCAATTTGAGAGAATCCCTCTTGTGTTTGTGCCTTGCCCTCGCCTTGGCGAGTTTTTGTGCGGCTTTGTTTTCTTTCATTTGCCGATACCCCGGTGTGTCACTTTGATGTCTTGTCGGTGTTGTATTTTTTCGCGACTCTCGCGTCGTCGATCAGATTGTGCAGCCCTTCCCAGTGCAGCTGACGGCGCTCGAACCACAGCTTTTGCAACGCGCCGCGCGCCTTGTCGGGATCGTAGACCTTCTCGTTGTCCTCTCCCTCGAAATGCCTTTCTTCGAGGAAGTCCTCGAACGCTTCGAGCCTGTCGCGGAAGTCGCCGTATCCGCTCTCGGCAGTGCTCCACATCTTCTCCGCGAGCGCGCACGAACGCGGCAGACAGCGTTTGAGCCGCGTCTTTTGGTCGGGGATATATTCTCCCCAAAGCTCTATTTCGCCGCCCAGCGCTTTGCCCTCGGAAAGCGCCTTGGGCTTGGGCTCGAACTCATAGCTCTTTTTGAGACTGATTTGTCCGTACGGCAAGTCGAGATAGGCGTATGCGGAATCGGAATTGATCATTCCTCCGGTCGCGTTGGCGTCCGCGTACGTCTCCTCCGCGCTTATGCCGTCCGTATGCCAAAATTGCCAAACGGTGTCCGACGGCATAACGCCCTTCATGCACGCCTCGTTCCAGACCACGGGTTTGAATCCCAGCCCGACGACGTGCTCGGCGACGCGCTTCATGAACCAACCTTGAAGCTGTTCGCTGTCGGTAAGCCCCTCTTTGCGCATGCGTTTGCGGCAGTCGGGGCAGATGTCCCAACGCATCTTTGGCGCCTCGTCGCCGCCGATGTGGATATATTCGGTGTAGCCGCGGAACAGCTCCGCGACCTCGTCCAAAATGCGGAACACGAAGTCGAACGTGCTCTCCTTGCCCGCGCACAATATGTCGTGCTTTACGCCGCTGTGCGTAGCGACGGGCAGCTGCCTGCCGAAACATCCCAATTCGGGATAGCACGCGAGCGCCGCGCGCATATGCCCCGGCATATCAATCTCGGGCATCACCGCGATGTTGCGCTCCGCGCAATATTGCAATATGCCGCGCATCTCCGCCTTGGTGTAATAGCCCTCGTGCGGCTTGCGGTCGAAGTTTGTGTGACTGCGGCGGCTGCCCTTGCGGTGAAGTTTCGGATAGGCGTCGCTCTCCGGCCGCCACCCCTGATCGTCGGTTAGGTGCAGATGTATCGCATTGAGCTTGTGCAGCACGCACAGATCCGCCATCCTGCGGACGTCGTCGACCGGGATGAAATAGCGCGCGGTGTCGAGCATCATGCCGCGGTATTTGCACAGAGGACTGTCCTTGATGAACACGTCGCGCACCTTGCCGTCCGCCTGTTCCAAGATCTGTGCGAGCGTGACATAGGCATAGAGCAAGCCCTTTGCACCGCACGCGATGTCGACTCTGCCTCCCTTTATCCTGATCTCGCAGCCCTCGTCGGGCAGCGCGCCGTTCCTGTGACGGGACACGACGAGCGTCTTTTCGTCCGCCTCTTCGGGGCGCACGAACTCCGCCTCCGGCAACAGCATCCGAGTAAGATATCTCTCCTCGAACCCCTCTCCTTCGAGCGCGACCTTGCCGAACTCGAATTCCGCGTCACCGTACTCGACGGACGAAGGCAGCGGCACAATGTGATATCTCTTCATCTTCAATTCTCCGGTTGAAGGATCATGTACGCCTCGCCGCCGGCAACGCAGATCATCTTCGCCGCGCTGACGGTGTACTCGTTGGCGTAGACATGGAACTTCTTGCCCAGCCTGTCGCTCGCCGCGACGGACAGCCAATTGGAATTGGGCGCGGACGCAAGCCCCTTGTCGCGGATCGCGTCGATGTCGATCGTCGCGCCGTCCTCGAACTTGTCCTCGAGCTGGTCGAGCGTGACCTTTGTCTTGATGAACCTCTCCGCCCTCTTTTCGGCGTAGATATATTCGACCGCGTTGGTCGCGAAGTCGTCGGGGATTTCATCCGCCTGCGCACGCGTCGCGGCGTCCTTGACCATATAGCCGTAGCCCTTGCGCTCCACCGTCGTGAAGCCGTCGAGCGTGAGGTCCTTGGCAAAGTCGACCGGCTCGTACTTCTTGGGCTTGATGACCAGCTCTTCGGCGATGCGGTCGATGAGAGCCTTAATCTTGCGCACCGCAAGCCCCGAACGCACGTTGATCATCGTCGGCAGATCGGCGACGCCCTTCTTGTCGCTGACGTCCTTGTGGTGGTATATCTTGGGGTCGAGCGTGTTCGGGTCGATTGCCAGATAGACCTTGAGCGTCTTGCCGTTGATCGCCATGCGCGCAATCTGATTGCGCCCCTTGTTGAAGTTCTCCTTGTGGCGGCTCATACGGCTGTGCATGCCGTAGGAAAGCAGCGCGTTTTTGATGTCGCTGTAGAAGCCCTTGACATTCTCGTCCGCCAATCTCAATTTGAGGTCGAACGTATAGCGCGGCTTGGCGCGGCGCGTCTTCGCCTCGGTCTCTATCCAATTGACCGACTCGCGCTCGCGCTCGAATTCTTCATATCCCTCTTCCGCCGTCTCTTCGGGCTGCGGCTGCGGCTCGGGTTGAGCGACGGCGACCGGTCTCGCTTCGAGTTCCGCCACCCTCTCTTTGAGTGCGTTCAGCTCCGTCATCAGGTATTCGACCTTGGATTCGAGCTGTTCCGCCTTGCGCATCAAGAACGCCTCTCTGTCGCTCTCGGCGACGTGCGGCGCGCTCTCGACGACGGTGACGGCGCGGCGCTCGCGCAGCGACCTCTCCTCGTCGATCAAAGACATCGTGCGCTCTGCGTTGCGCATCAAAAAGTCTCCGACTCTCTCCGTCTCGGCGACTCTGCGCTCGAGTTCGGACAGATCGGACGGCTCCGCGGCGACCGCCGCAGGCGATATGACCGCGATGACCGCGTCATCCTTCTTCGCCTCTTTTTCCGCCTTTTCTCTCTCTTCGGCGCCCTCTTCGACATAGAGCACGTTGCGGACGTCGACCGTCCTCAATGCGAGGATGACCTGCATCGCGGCAGCGCACACGACCAAGACTATCGCGACGACGATGTCCGCGACCGCGTGAGCGAACGCAAGCCTCACCAACATCGCAATCGCGATCACGACCGTATTCATCGCAATCGTGTCGCAGAAGTTGACGTTCTTGTTGACGAGACGTGCGACGAGGCTGGCGATATAGAACACCGCCGCAATCACCGCGCCCACGGTCAAGATGCGATACATCTGTTTGCTCGCGTCCGTACTGACGGCGGTGAAGCCGAACCACCCTTTCTTCTCGGTGATGATGAACGCAATCATGACGACCGCGGTGACAACCGCCGCCGCATATGTCGATGGGCGCGAGAACATCAGCTTGTAATAGGACTTTGCTCCTGCAACGGGCATCGGCTTTGTGTCGACGATGCGGTTGAATTCGGGCTTGAATCTGAACCACCTGACCATGGTCAACACGACCGCGACCGCAAGCGGCACATAATAGAACACCGGCTGCATTTTGTTGAGCACATACTTGTCGACGAGAAGTTTTTGGATGATGACCATGATGTCCGCGAACACGAGCACCAACAACGCGGTATCCAATCCTCTCACCTTGCGCGACAAGAACGTCGTCAACGCATAGCCGAGCGCCGCGACGCCGATGATGCCGGCAAGCACATAGAACACCGTCTCCATCGACGCAATCGTCTCAAGCACGTGCCCATAGATGTAGTTGTCGAAAATGTAGTGCAAGATGAAGAAAACTCCGGCAAGCGCGATTGCCGACATCACGCCTCCCTTCCTGCTGACCGCGCGGTAATAGCCGAGCGGCTTGACCTTGTCAAACAAGTCTTTTTGCGCCATATTATTCCTCCTCGCTGCCGCAGGCGACTGCGATCAGTCTGTAAAGTTCTTGTGCGCAGCAGGCAATCTTTTCCGCGCCCGCGTCGCGCAATTGATGTTCGGATCGATAGCCCCAATCCACGCCCACAAACGCGACGCCCGCCGCCGCCGCGCACGCAACGTCCGTCTCGCCGTCCCCGACATAGACGGTCGCGCCCTTGTCGGCGCCGATCGCGTCCAACTCTTTGAGCAGCAGCGTCGGATCGGGCTTGACCTTGACGCCGTCCTTTTGCCCGACCGCAAAATCGAGCATATCGCCGAAGAAGTGGCGGCATATCTTGCCGACCGCGAAGTCGGGCTTGTTGGACAGCACGCCGAGCGCATAGCCCTCTTCCTTCAAACGGCGCAACAGCTGCATGATGCCCGTGTACGGCCTCGTCTGATTGAGACAGTCCTCGCCGTAAATGCTCTCGAACGCCCTCATCACCGAGTCATACTTGGACGGGTCGTCCTCGACGCACCTCTCAATCAGCTTGCGCGCGCCGTTGCCGACAAAGCGCCTGACCTCGTCAAGCGAGCGATAGGGCAACCCGTTCTCCCAAAGCGCGGAATTGACCGCATTGGCGATGTCCGCGATGGTGTTGAGAAGCGTGCCGTCAAGATCGAAAATTACCGCTTTTTTCATATACAAATACCGCAAGCGCGCCGTCTTTGACCGTGACCGTAGCAATCTTCGAGACAATCTCGTTGCTCACTCCGAGCGCATAGTCGAATCCGAGCGCCGCGTCCTCCAGTTCATAATCAAACCCTCTCAGCGTGACCCCTTTGCTCTCGCCGAATGAGAACACGGACGCCCTCGTCCCCGGCGCCGCCGACACGTTCAGCGACCCGTTCGCGACGAAAAAGACGTCGCAGTCCTCGCCGTGCATAACGGCAGACTTGCCCATTTCGGCAAGCCGAATGCCGAGTTGCAGATTGGCGAGCGCATGGTCGAGTTTGCCGCCGAGCACCGCATAAAAATGCACCTCTTCGCATCCCCTCTCGACCGCGAGCATCGCCGCCTCCCACGTATCGGTGAAATCCTTCCGAACGTTGAGTTTGACAACCTCGACGCCGCTCGGCACATAACCGAGCGAATCATAATCGCCTATCGCGACGTCGGCGAGCGCGGCAACGCCCGGTTGAGCCCATCCGGCGTCCGCGGCAACCACGATGTCGCCGTCCCTTTTGCAAAACGGCACGAAGTCGTCCGCCGCTCCGACGACAATCGCCCTCATGCCGAGATCATCCGATACAGCTCTTCAAGCTGCGGTCTGTCCAAAATTTCGGGCACCGGATAGAGCGGACACGCCTCTTTGAACGCCCTGTCCGCCATCAGCGGAATGTCCTCGGGCTTTATGCCCTCGATTGTGGTCGGGATGCCCATATTCGCGTTCATCTCCTTGACCTTTGAGACGAACTTTGCCGCCTTTGCGGCGTCATCGTCGTCGGGCTCGCTCACTCCGACAATGTCGGCAAGCCGCGCAAGCGGCTTTTCCGCGCTCTTGCCGTAGTACTCGAGCACAACGGGAAGCAGCACCGCGTTGGCAAGCCCGTGCGGCGTGCCGTAAAATCCGCCCAACGCATGAGCGAGCGCATGCACATAACCGACATATGCGCGCGTGAACGCGACGCCGGCGTAATATGACGCCTTTTGCATATTCGTACGCGCGTCTATGTCCGCCCCTTCCGCATACGCCTTTTCCAAATTCTCGAAAATCAGCTTGACCGCCTGCTCCGCACGCGTGCGCGTCAGCTTGGTGTTGCTGCCGCCGATGTACGCCTCGACCGCGTGAGTCAACGCGTCCATACCGGTCGTCGCGGTCGTCTGAGGCGGAAGCCCGACCGTCATCTTTGGGTCGAGAATCGCATATCTCGGAATGAGCGACACATCGTTGATCGCATACTTCTCATGCGTTTCGCTGTCGCTCACGACGGCGGCGAGAGTGGTCTCGCTGCCCGAACCGGCGGTCGTCGGAATTGCATACAGGTCGGGAATGCGCTTGCGGATCTTGAGCAAGCCCTTCATCTGCTTGACCTTCTTCTCGGGACGCGCGGCGCGCGCGCCCACCACTTTGGCGAGATCCATCGGCGAACCGCCGCCCAACGCGACAATCGCGTCGCACTCGGCGTTGCGGTAGACGGTGAACGCCTCTTCGATGTTGTCAATTGTGGGGTTGTTGACGACGCGGTTGAACAGCTCATACTTTACGCCTGCGCTGTCAAATCCGCGCAGCAACCCGTCCGCCAAACCCTTTTTGAACACATTGGGTCCTGTGACGACAAACACCTTGCGGTACTTGCCCTTGATCATCGCGCCCAGCCCCTCTGCGCCGCCCTCGGGGGACAGCAATTGAGGCTCGCGCCACGGCAAGAGCGGCGAGACGAGCTTCATCGTCTTTTGGAACACTCTGCAGTAAAACTTGTAAAACGCATTCATAGCTTCTCTCCGTACCATACCTTTTGTACTCTTTTATTATAAATACTCGCGCACGCATAGTCAACAATATCGCGCAATTTGCGCGATTGAGGGCAAAATTTGCGATATGTTTCGCGATTTTAGCGTGTTTGACGCCTTTTTGTTTACTTTTCGCCTAATAGGTGCTACAATGTTTGCGACAGAGCCGCGAATATGCGGCGGAGGATTTTATGAAAGTTTTGCGCAAACAGGCAAACAGCCGAAGCTGTATCATCTGCGGCATGAACAACCCTCTCGGGGTCAAAGCGCCCTTTTACGAGATGGAGGACAACTCCGTCGTCACGCTGTTTTCTTACCGCAGCGAACACCAAAGTTACCCCGGCAGAGCGCACGGCGGAATGATCACCTGCATGC
>CABKMX010000002.1 GCA_902373595.1 uncultured Christensenellaceae bacterium | reverse complement strand
CTCTGCCTCCAGCCGAGGAAGTCGCCGTATCCGCGTATCTCGGCGTCCTTTTCCGCCAATCGGAAGCCGTCGCACTCTTTTTCCAAGATTTCAAGCCTCGACGCGTCGCCCGACGCCGCATGAAGGAAACAATACGAGCGCATGCCGCTGTGCCTGCCCACGCGGCCTCGCAATTGATGAAGCGACGCAAGTCCGAAGCGATCGGCGTGCAATACGGCAATTACGCTCGCTCCCGGACAATCCACGCCCACTTCGACGACTCCCGTCGCGACAAGAACCGATATCTTGCCCTCAGCAAAGAGATCCATCGTCTCCGTCTTGCGCTTTTCCGCCATCGAACCGTAAACAAGCCCTACCGAGATATCCGCAAAGCGTCCCTTTGTCAATTCTTCATACACCGTCTTTGCCGACATCAGCTCCATGCCCTCGCTGTCCTCGACGCGCGGACATACGATGTATGCCTGCTCGCCGCCGAGCGCCTTTTGCCTTATGAAGGCAAACATCTCGTCCAGCTTGTCGTCGGCGACTATGCTTGTGTCGGCATATTCGTCCGCGCTCTTTCGGCTTTCGATTGTACTGACCGCTATGTCGCCGTACTCGGCGAGCGCAAGCGTGCGCGGTATAGGCGTCGCGCTCATCACCGCGACGTCCACGCCCTTCGCCTTTGTCTCGAGCACGCTCTTCTGTCTTACGCCGAACTTGTGGAGTTCGTCGACAATCACATAGCCGAGATCGGCGAATACCACATCGTCGGAAAGCACCGCATGCGTTCCTATCAATATATCCGTCTCGCCCGACGCGACGCCCGAGCGTATCTTCCTCTTCTGCGCGGCGCTGTCCGAACCGGTAATCAATGCGCAGGTCACTCCGCTCCCCTCGAGCAATTCGCTCGCGGTCTTGAAGTGTTGTCTCGCCAAGATTTCGGTCGGCGCCATCAGTACGCTCTGCATTCCGCACCGCGCAACATATGCGGCGGTCAGCAACGCGACGACCGTCTTGCCCGAGCCGACGTCCCCGACAATCATCCTGTTCATGCACACCTCGCCCTTCATATCGCGGACGATGTCCTCGATTGCAGCACGCTGACTCGGCGACAATTCAAAAGGCAGCGACTGCACCAAATCGTCCATAATTTCAAACGGGAGATTGCAACGGCTTTTCCGCCTCTCCGTCTCCCCTTCCCTGCTCGCTCGATACGCGACGAGGCGCGCAGTCATATCCTCGAGCGCTATCCTTCTCAATGCCGCCTCCGCGCCCTCAATCGACATCGGACAATGCGCGTCGTAATACGCCTTTCCGAGCGGCATCAGCCCCTCCGCCTCGACGAGCGGTTTGACCTCTTGTCTTGCCGCGCACTCCACGGTCAGCTTGCGCATCAAACTTTGACCGACTACCCCCTTGGTCGGATAGATGGGCACAATCCCCTTTAGCCTTTCGCCGCCCGCGCCCTCAAAGCCGGGGTTGATCAATTCGCGCGCCCCCTTCTTTACGGTCAGCTTACCCCACAGAGTGAGGTCCTGTCCTTCGGCGATGTTGTTGCGCAGATAGGGCGCGTTGAACCACACCGCCTTGATTGATCCGCTCGGAGTGTCTATGGTCGCGGCAAAGAAGTTGAGCCGCCCGGTGCGGACGAGCTTGGTCAGCTTGCGCACGCGGCCCTTAAGCAACAGATATTCGCCCTCGCGTGCGGTGCGAAGGTCGCCCTCGCGAGTCATATCCCAATATGCGGACGGCAAAAAGTCGAGCAGGTCGCGCCCGTCGCGTATGCCGAGCGAGCGCAGCTTATCCGCCGTCTTTTGACCGACTCCTTTCAATTCTTCAAGTTGCATATCTTCTCCTTGCGACCGAGGTCGCGCCTGCGACTTTGAAACAACAGTTCGCTTTTGCAATATGTCCGCCGTGCGATCTTTTCACGCGGATATCACGCTTCACGCCTTGCGCATACTACGCGCTTTATCCGCTTGTTCGAAAAAGCCGCGCCGAAAGCTCGGCGCGGCAGTCGTTCGATATTTTAGGGTCATTCCACCGAAATCATATAGAAGTAGTGCGGCTGACCGCCGTAATAACATACGACGTCGCAGTCGGGGTACTTCTCTTCGATTGCCTCGGTCATCTTCTCCGACTCCTCCTTGGTCACATCCGCGCCGTAATAGAGGGTGATGACCTCGCTGTCTTTGCCGACCAACTTGGCGACAAGCCCCATCACCGCCTTGTCAAGCGTCTTGGAATGGGAAACTATCTTTTTGGAGTCAAGCCCGATATAGTCGCCGACCTTGATTGAGAAGCCGTCGAGCTCCGTCTTGCGCACGGCGCAAGTGACCTCGCCGCAATTGACGCGCTCAAACGCCTCTTTCATCTGCTCGACGTTCGCCTCCGCGCTGAGCGAGGGGTCAAACACGATAGCCGCGCTGATGCCCTCGGCTACCTCCGCCGTCGGCAGCACATAGCAATGCTTGTCGGTCAATTCCGCTACGCGCTCGGCCGCCATGATGATGTTCTTGTTGTTGGGCAGCACGATGACGCTGTCGGCGTTGACCTTCTCGACCGCATGAAGGATATCGTCCACGCTGGGATTCATCGTCTGACCGCCCTCGACAATCTCGTCGACGGTCAATTCACGGAACAGCGACGCAAACCCTTCGCCGGCACAAATCGCAACCATGCCGAGAGGCTTTTTGTTCGCCTCACGCGTGCGGACAAGCGCGCGATGCTGTTCGAGCATGTTCTCAATCTTGATCTTGTCCAGCTCGCCGAGCTGAAGCGCGTAATAGAGCGCCTTGTTGGGCGAATTGGTGTGAACGTGCACCTTGACAAGACTGACATCGCCGATGACAATCACGCAATCGCCGATTGTCATCAATTTGTCGCGCAATTTTTCGATATCTTCTTCGGTTATATGTTTTTTCAGGTTGATTATAAAATATTCCGTACAGTACGCATACTTGATATTGTCGAGGTCATGCTCGTCGCTTCCGACGGTATCGAGCTGAGTGAGCACCGGCTGAACGGATTGCGCGTCGGGCGACACTTCCTCAATCTCTTTGCCGATCAATGCGTAATAGAAGCCTTGGAATACATACAAAAGCCCGCGGCCGCCAGCGTCTACGACGCCTGCCTTTTTTAGCACGGGCAACATCTCGGGGGTCTTCTGCAAGGTCTCTTCGCCCTTTGCCAAGAGAGCCTCAAAGAAGGTTATAAACGAAGAATTTTTGCTCGCAATCGCCGGCGCATGCTCCGCCATCGAGCGAATGACGGTGAGCACGGTGCCCTCTTTGGGCTTCGTCACCGCGCTGTATGCGACTTCACGGGCGCTTGAAAGCGCCTTTGCGAACGCCTTGGTCGTAATCTGGGGTTCGTCCCCGAGATAACGCGCAAGTCCTTTTATTATCTGCGATAAGATGACGCCGGAGTTGCCTCGCGCCCCTTTGAGCGCGCCCCTCGCAAACTCTGTCAAAAGCTGCGAGCAGTCCCCTTCCGTCGCTTCAATCTCCTTGACCGCGGACCCGAGCGTCAACGACATGTTGGTACCGGTATCTCCGTCAGGCACCGGGAAGACGTTGAGCGCGTCGACCTCCGCCTTGTGGGCAAGCAGATTTTTATATCCCCCGACAAACATCTCTTTGAGTTTGATGTTATCGATAGTTTTCATTATCCTCTCCAATCAGAGTTTCACACCGACGACGTTGACCACGATGTCGCTGACCCTCATTCCCGTGAAAGTCTCGACGATATATTTGACCGTGCTGCGAACGGAATCGCAGATCGCGTCAACATTGACGCCGTCGCTCAATACCACGAACAATTCGAGGTATATCTTATTGTTTACGGTCTCGACGACAACGCCTTTGGCGGTCGGAGCACCTTTGAATAGTTGCATTATACTGTCGGTAAGCCGACGCGACACGAGATCGACAACGCCGTAGCATTCCTGCGCGGCGTAATGCGCGGTCATAGCGATCGCGCTGTCCGTAATGGTGATCTTACCGTATCTGTTCAACGTCTTAACAGCCATATTTGCTTACCGTATGCGCATTTGCGCTTTGCCGCGATTGCGGCACGCCGCACGGTCTCGCCCGCGCACGCGCCCCTATACGCTTAATATATTACACAATATTGCGAAAATTTGCAAGCGTTTGCCGCAAAGTCGCGCAAAGCTATGCTCGCGCAGACACCGAGTATACGTGAGAAGAATCTAAAATCGTATTACGACACCGCAAATCGTACCATCTTTGCAAAAAATTTTCAACATCCGCGGCATTCGCGCCGTCACAAATGCCCTCCGTTTCACAGACAAGTCGAAATACGCCGCCACCGCACAAATCACGCGGCGCGTCTTTCTACGCAGGCATCAACCGCCAAAATTCAAATAACAAGCGATACCCCGGCCCACACAGCAACTCAAACAGCCCGAATAGCAGGAAAAACGCAAAAAAATCGGACGCCTTTCGGCGTCCGTGAACTTTGTCAAACAAACTCAATCGGCATTCTTGTTCATCGTCCTCAAGCACCTGGTGCAGACATACGCCCTCTCGACCTTGCCGCTCTCGCTGACAAGCTCGACCTTTTGAACGTTGGCGCCCCAAGCCCTTCTGTATTTACGGTTCGAGTGGCTGACCTTGTTGCCGCTCAAACGACCTTTTCCGCAGATACTGCAAACTTTCGACATAGAAGATGACCTCCTTTTTGTTTCGTGCCTTGATATATTATCACGTTAAAAAAAATAATGCAAGCCAATTGAAGCAATTTTTACAAAATTTGAGACAAAGTAGTTCCGGGCGCGCACAGCAGACGCAAAAGACGCGAAAAATCACCGCATTTCAAATCTCGCAGCATTCAACCACCGATTGGAGCGGCAAAACGCGACGCAAGGGCGCTTTGGCAAATTCGAGCGTGCAAAAGCGGCATGACATGCCGAAATCTCCGTGCAATGGGACAAAAACGGCTTGACATACGCCCGAAGTTATGTTATTTTGCAAATGGAGCCGCCGAAGGAACGGTTTTGTCGGGCTCATAACCCGAAGGTCGGTTCGACTCCGAATATCGCGGCTCCGCTTTTTCAGATTGCCCCAAACAACTTGCAGACGCTCCTCAACAAAACTTTGATCGCCTTCGGCGGATCGATACAAAAGATCTTCATGCGCTCACCTCCTCGTGCAGAATATGCGCATCGCAATTCTAATGTTCACGGCTTGAAAATTTTGTAGTATTAATTATTTTTATGTATTATCAATTATTTATCAATAAGATATATTTTCACGATTACCGAAAAGACACTAAGTACCGCATATTGTAATACCGCCTCTTCATAATACCGAATAACCCACGGATAATCAATTATAACTATTATTGAAAATATAAGCATAAAATTCTACGACAATCGTCTTGCAACCATACTTTATCGACACATACGCGAATGTTCAACGGCAGGCAACGGCCAAAATCGGCGAATATCCTTCTTGTGTCATGCATCGTAACCGCACAAGTCAATTGCACGGGCGCACACGCCTCAATCAAACCGCGTCAAAGCGCAATCTGCATAAAAAAGCGGCGCAAAACGCCGCTCTCGAATGTTTCGGTGTTTTTGTCCTTCTATCTTGCCGACGTCCTCAAAATCTCGATTGTCCGTTGAGGATGCTGCGACTTGAACACGCTGCTGCCGGCAACGAGTACGTCCGCTCCCGCGGCGACAATCTCTTTCGCATTGTCTTCGGTGACGCCGCCGTCGAGTTCAATCAAGAACTTCCTGTCTCCTCTCAACGCTTTGAGTTCGGTCAACTTGGGCAGTACGTCGCGGATAAATTTTTGACCGCCGAAGCCGGGAAACACCCCCATCAGCATAACGACGTCGCACTCGTCGAGATAGGGCTCGACACTGTCGATTGCGATATCCGGATTGAGAACGAGACCGCACTTTGCGCCGGCGCTCTTGATTACGGCAAGCGTACCGTGCACATCGCCGCTCGCCTCGGGATGAAAGGTCACGATATCCGCGCCGGCTTTGACAAACCGTTCGACATATTTTTCGGGCTCGACTATCATCAAATGCACGTCGAGCGTAAGCGAGGTGTTGCGCCTGAGCGCCTCGACCATCGGCATTCCGAAGGTGATATTGGGGACGAACCTGCCGTCCATTACGTCGCAGTGCACCCAATCGGCGCGCCACTTTTCGAGATTTCTCACCGCGTCGCCCATCGCCGCGAAGTCCGCGGACAATATCGACGGCGCAATCAAAATGTTGTCAGCCATAGCGTTTCTCCCATCTTTTGGACATTTCTTCATACAATTGAAGGTATCTGTCATATCTCTCTTTGGGCAATTTGCCCTCGGCGACCGCTTCTTTGACGCCGCAGCACTCCTCGACGGTGTGCGTGCATCCGCGGAAGCGGCATTGTTCGCGATAGTCGTCAAAGTCGACATAGCATCCGGCAAGCGTCGCCGGATCGACGAGCGGTATCTCATAGCGCGAGAAACCGCAAGTGTCGGCGATTTTGGTGCCGTCCTTGAATTCTATAATCTCGACGTGGCGGGTCGTATGCCTGCCGCGCAGATTTTTGCTCAATCCGCCGACCGCCATTCTTTCGCCGCCGCAAAGCGCGTTGATCATCGAAGACTTTCCGACCGCGGACTGTCCGGCGAGACAGAAAAATCTGCCCTTGATCATCTCTCGGACGACCTGCATTCCCGTGCCGTCTTCCGCCGAGACGGGCACCACGTCGGCGATTGCACCGTATTCCGTCTTGACCTTGGCGACAAGTTCGTCGCTGCCGTCCAAATCGCATTTGTTGACGCAGACGATTGCGTCGAGCTGTTGCTGAACGCAGCCGACAATCATCTTGTCCGCCAGCAGAAAATCGGGGCGCGGCTGCACCGCCAACACAATTATTATCCCGTCTATATTGCTGACATACGGCCGCACCAACATGCTCTCGCGCGGCTCGAGTTTTTCTATGACCGGAAAGCCGTCGTCATCGACAAAGACGATATCGCCGACATACAGCTCGCCCTTTTCTTTAAGTTTGCCGCGCGCCGAGCAGACAATCTTCTCGCCGTCGTCCGTCTTGACGAAAAAACGTCCTCCCGTCTCCTTTACGATTTGACCGCGAATCATTTTCCGCCTCCAAGGAATTTACGGCGAAGCTGTCCGCAAGCGCCGTCGATGTCCGCGCCGAGCGTGCGGCGAACGGTGTTGCTCACTCCGCGCGCGGTCAATGCGTCAGAAAACGCCGCGACCGCCGCCTTGTCCGAGCCTGCAAGTCCGCGCTCCTTGACGGGATTGAGACGGATGAGGTTGACGTGGCAGGGGAAGCCCTTGACCAACGCCGCCAGCTCTTTCGCACACTCGCCCGTGTCGTTAAAGCCGTCAATCAACGAATACTCAAAAATCACCCTGCGCGATGTGGAATCGAAATATCTCTTCGCCGCCGCAACGACGTCGCGGACGGGATATTTGTTCGCAATGGGCATAATGCGCTTGCGAAGTTCGTCGTTGGGCGCATGCAGAGACACGGTCAGCACGGGCGCGTATTCCTCTTTCGACAGCCTGTCCATCGCCTCGCACAGTCCGCACGTCGACAGCGCGATGTGCCTTTTGGACATCCCCAAATCGACGCAAAGCCTGCGTATAAATTCCATCACCTCGTCATAGTTGTCCAGCGGTTCGCCGCTGCCCATCAGTACGACGTGGTTGACGCCGCCGACCGCGCTCCCTGCGGCAATCACTTCTGAAAGCATCTCCGCGGCGGTGAGGTCGCGCACCTTGCCGTCCAACGTCGACGCGCAGAATTTGCACCCCATCGCGCAGCCGACCTGGGTGGATACGCAGACGGAATTGCCGTAGTCGTATTTCATCAACACGCCCTCGACGACATTGCCGTCCTCGAGCGCAAACAAAAACTTGGTCGTGCCGTCGATTGCGGACGTCTTGCTTTGGACAATCGACGCCGCGAGCGCGGTCACACCCTTTTCGACTAGCGCTTCGCGCATCGCCTTGGGCAGCGACGACATCTCTTCGACCGCCGTGCCTTTGAGCGCATACTCGCGCAATTGCTTTGCGCGAAAAGACGGTTGTCCGCACTCCTTGACAAGGGCGGCGAGCCGTGTTTCGTCCATCGCAATCAGCGCGCTCACAAACCTTTCCTCCTCAATACGCACACAAAAAATCCGTCCATTCCGCTTCCGTCGGGAAAATATTGTTTTTCGCCTTCCGAGACAAATTCGCGGTGCTCTTTGAGAAAGCGTTTGACGATGTCTCCGTTCTCCTCTTTGAGCAGCGTACATGTCGAATAGACGACCTTGCCGCCCTCTTTGACGCAGCGCGCGCCGTTGCACAAAATCTTGTACTGCACCGCGACGAGCGACGCAGCCGCTGCGGCGTCTTTGGACAGATAGACGTCCGGCTTTTTCGCCGCGACGCCGAAATTTGAACACGGCACGTCGCACAGCACGACGTCGTATGCACCGTACATCTCCTTTGCCGGCGCGGTCGCGTCCATCAGTCTGACGTCAATCGGTCTGCGCATGCGCGCGGAATAGCTCTGTATCAATTGCAGTCTATGGTGATAGATATCGCATGCGGTGACGCAAACGCCGTCCGCAAGCGAAGCCAAATAGACCGCCTTGCCGCCGGGCGCGGCGCACATATCGAGCACCTTTTCGCCGCCGACAAGCCCTGCCGCACGGCAGCAAAGCATCGAACACTTGGACTGCCATGTGAAATATCCTTGGTCGTAAAGCTCTTTGAATTTGGGGGAATTGCGGACAAAAAGCGCGTCTTCGAGATCGGGATCGGGCGCATACTCGACGCCGAGTTTCTCCAGCCTTTCGCACATCTCTTTCATCGAAACGCGCGACACGTCAACCCTCATATGCTCGCGCTCTTCGGGGACGGCGGTCAAAAATTCGTATGTCTTTTCCCAGCCGTATTGCTTGACATACTTCTTGACCAAACCGAGCGGCACCGACGCTGTCACAGACAGGCGCGCCGTCTTTTCCGCAGGAAGTTCGGGACGCTTTTTGCAAAACGCCTTGAGTACGCCGTTGAGAAAGCCGCTCGACGCGCGTTTGCCGACCTCTTTGGCGAGCTCGACGGTGTTGTTGACCGCCGCATAGTCAGGCACGGAATCCATATATAGGACGCAATACATTCCCATTTTGAGTAAGATTGCCACGCCGCCGCGCGGTTTTTTCGCCACCATCGCGCCGATGTAGTACTCAAGTTCGGTATCTCGCGCGAGCACGCCGTAGACAAAGCGAGTGACAAAATCGCGATTGACGGCATGGTCGACGCGGCGCGACAGAGCCAGCGACGCATATGCGCCCTGTCTGTACACGTCCGTCAATATGTCGTAAACCGCCCTCAAATCGCTCATTCTTCCACCGTCTTGCCGTTGATATCCGCATGTCCGAGCGCAAACGCAGCGCCGCTCATGCGCTTGCCTCCCTCGGGCTGTACCTCTTCGAGGACGGCAAGCCCGTCCGACAGCGCGAGGTGAAGTCTTCCGAAAAACACCGCAAATTCGCCGGGGAAATACAGCCGTCTCGTACACGGCTCGTCCGCTCTCAACGCGCGCGCTCTGTGCACCTTGAGCAATTTGCCGCCCACTCGGCAGAACGCGCCCGGCCAAGGGGACGTCCCCCTGACGAAATCGACAAACTTTGCGACAGTCATCTTGGGGTCGATGAGCCCGTCCGACTTGCGGAACATCGGATAGTAACTCGCCTTCGACTCGTCTTGCGGCGTAAAGGTCGCGCTCCCGTCCTCGATTGCGTCGAGAGTCTTGACAATCAGCTCCGCGCCGAGCGGCGCAAGCCTGTCAAACAGCTCTCCGGCGGTCTCTTCGGGCAAGATCTCCGTCTCGCTTTTCATGATAATATCGCCGCAATCGAGCCCGAGCGACGTCTTCATCGTCGTCACGCCGGTGATCTTTTCGCCGTTGATCACCGCCCACTGTATCGGCGACGAACCGCGATACGCCGGCAAGAGCGACGCATGGACGTTGATTACGCCGTGCGGCGTAAGCCCGAGCAGCACCTCGTCCAAAATCTGCCCGTACGCGCATGTGACCATGACGTCCGCGCCGAGTTTGCACAGAACTTCCGCGCCGCCGTCGCGTATCTTTTCAAATTGAAACACGGTCACCCCCGCCGCCTGCGCCGCCTGTTTGACCGGGCAAGCGGACACCTTTCCGCGGTCGCGCGGTCTGTCCGGCTGTGTGACCGCCGCGACCACTTCGTGCCGCGAAGCTATCAAAGCGTTGAACGACGGCACCGCAAAGTCGGGCGTGCCGAGAAAGATTACCCTCACTCCTTTTTCTCCTTTTCCGCCTTGTCGTAATAGAGAATGCCGTCGAGATGGTCGAACTCGTGGCAGCACGCGCGCGCGGTCAGCCCCTCGAATTCGTCCCTGTGCTTTTTGCCCTTGCGGTCAAGATATTCTACGGTGACCTTCATCGGGCGGACGACAATCTCGTTGCGCCCCGGGACGCTCAGGCACCCCTCCGCGCCCCTCTGCGAACCGCTCGATGCGACAATCGCCGGGTTGATAAATTCAAAGTAGCCGTCCTCTGTCTCGATGACCGCGATGCGGCGCAACAGCCCCACCTGCGGCGCGGCAAGCCCCACTCCGTCCGCGGCGAGCATGGTCTCGTGCATGTCGTCGAGAAGCTTGGCGAGTTTGCCGTCGAAAACTTCGACCGGTCTGCTGCGTCTGCGCAGCACGGGATCTGGATCTTTCACAATGTCTCTCAATGCCATATTCTGTTCCTCACATCATATTTTGCGGATCGAGCTGCGCGAACACGGTCACGCCTCTCGTCCTGTATCTTTCGAGCAATTCATGGATGCAGCCGAACACCGCGTCCTCGCTCTCCTTGCTGACTCTCATCACAATCTGATAGCGATAGTGTCTCTCTATCTTCGCGACCGGCGCAATCATCGCCCTGAGCACGAAGAAGTCGCTCGCATGCTCGGACGCAAACGCCTTGAGCCCGTAAAACACGCTCTTTGTACACGCCGCCGCCTTCTCCTCGATTTCGCTTGAAAAGAGCACCCTGACAATCGTGGAATAGGGGGGAAAGCCGGTGACCTTGCGCGTGTTGTTCTCCTTCGCGAAAAAGCCGGGATAGTCATAGCGCGCCGCAAAGCGATAGACATAGTGGTTGGGCGAAAAGGTCTGAAGCAGCACCTTGCCCGCCTTCTCCGCTCTGCCCGCCCTGCCGGCGACCTGGGTGACCAATTGGAAGGTGCGCTCCGCGCTTCGGAAGTCGCTGTGATAGAGCCCTATATCCGCGTCCAAAATGCCGACGAGCGTCACGTCCGGGAAGTCGTGCCCCTTGGCAATCATCTGCGTGCCTACGAGAATTTGCGCCTCGCGCGCCTTGAACGCGCCGAGAATGTCGAGATAGGCGTCCTTGGTCGTCGTACTCTCCGCGTCCAAACGCAAAATATTCACGTTCGGATACATCTTTTGCAGTTCCGTCACAACGCGCTGCGTGCCGATCTTGCCCATTTTTATGTTGTCGCTTCCGCACTTGGGACAACGCGATATCATCCTGTATTTCGCGCCGCAATAGTGACAGACGAGCGCGTTTTCGACCGAATGATAGCTGAGCGCGACGTCGCAATTCTCGCACTTGGCGACATAGCCGCAATTGCGGCACATCGCGAACGAACTGTAACCGCGCCTGTTGAGGAAGAGCATCACCTGTTCCCCTCTCTCAATCGCGCCGTCCATCTCCTGCACCAGCCTGCGCGAGAATATATCCGCGTTGCCGGCGAGCAGCTCCTTGGACATGTCGACGGTCTCGATCGGCGGCATCTCTCGACCGCCGATACGCTTGTCCATCACGATGAGATTGTATCTCCCTTCCTGCGCCGCTTCAAAGCTGTCAATCGACGGGGTCGCGCTGCCGAGCACCAACTTGCCGCCGGCCTGCCTGACCCTGAATTCGGCGATTGTCGCGGCGTCATAGCGAGGATTGGATTCGCTGACGTAACTGCCGTCGTGCTCTTCGTCAAGGATAATCAGTCCCACGTTGTCGAGAGGCGCGAATACCGCGCTCCTCGCGCCGACGACTATGTCCGCCTCTCCGGTCAAAGCGCGTTTCCATTCGTCATACCTCTCCCCTACGCCGAGTCCGCTGTGCATGAGCGCAACCCTGCCGCTGAACCGCGCGCGGAAATTGCGCAAGGTCTGCGGAGTGAGCGAAATCTCGGGCACGAGCATAATCGCCTTTTTGCCCTCGGCGAGCGTGCGCTCGATTGCCTCCATATACACTTCGGTCTTTCCGCTGCCCGTCACGCCGAACAGCAAAGACACCGTCTTGTCCGTCGAGAATATCGACTCCACCGCCCTCTTTTGGTCGTCGGTCGGCGACACCTTTTTCGCGCTCGTTTCCATGTCGGCGTACGGCTTGCGATAGACCGACCTGTCCGTCTTGACGGCGATGCCTGCTTCGACTAGCGCGTTTATCGTTGCTGCGCCGTATTCTTCGGCGAGCACGCTGAGATACTCTCCGCCCTTTTTGAGCCTCTCGACGAGCTCGAGCCTGCGCTTTGCCCTCGCCGGGATGTCGGCAATCTTTGCGTCCGCGCCGTCGACAAGCTCGACATAGAGGCGCTTGAGCTCTCCGACCTTGCCGCCGCGCATTTGAGGCGGCACGAAAAGCCGCAGACAGTCCGCGTACCGAAGATAAAATTTGCGCCGCATGAACTCCATCAGCGCAAGCATATCGGGATTGACGCAGGTGAACGCGTCCAACCTCTCCTTGATCGGTTTGAGACGGGACGAAGAGACTTCGCTCCCCTCGGAAAGGGCGATACAAAAGCCTTCGGTGTCCCTTTTGCCGAACGGAACGCGCACGCGGTCGCCCGCATGCAGATTCATGCCGTCCGGCACGATATAGTCAAAAATCTTGTCGACTTCGCTGTTGCGGATATCGACAATGACGCGCGCTATCATAGCGCGTTGATCTCGTCCAAAATGACGTCTGCAAGCTGACGCTTCGACATCAATTCACACTCGCGCACCCTGCCCGACGCGGTCATAATCGTCGCGATGTTTGTATCTTTGTCAAAGCCTGCGCCCGGCAAAGACACGTCGTTTGCGACGACGATGTCGGCGTTCTTGGACTTGAGCTTGGCAAGGGCTCGCTTGGCGAGTTCTTTGCGCTCGGCGCAGAAGACAACGAGCTTGCGCTCGCCTTTGACCTGTCCGACCGCCGCGGCGATATCGGGATTCTTGACGAGCTCGAGCGTCAGCGAAGGCGTCTTCGCCTTGTCGTCCAAAACCTGCTTGGGGCGATAATCCGCCGGCGCCGCCGCCTTGACAATGACGTCGCAATCGCCGTATTCGCTCATCACCGCGTCATACATCTCCTCGGTCGAAGTCACCTTGACGACCTTGTCGAAGATGTCCGGCACGGGTACGGTCACACAGCCGGCGACGAGAGTGACCTCGCCCCCTCTGTCCTTGACCGCCTTGGCGATTTCGATGCCCATTTTACCGCTGGAATAGTTGGACAAAAAGCGTATGCCGTCCACGTTCTCGCGCGTCGCTCCGGCGGTGACCAGCACTCGTTTGCCTAGAAAGTCCCTCACCGGCATGAGCGTGTCTATCACCTTTTGCACGATGACCGCAGGCTCCGCGAGCCTGCCCTTGCCGACGTCGCCGCAGGCAAGAAAGCCCTCGTCCGAGTCGACGAACAAAAAACCGCGCCTTTTGAGCAGCGCCATGTTGTCCTGAACGGCGGCATTCTCGTACATGTTGACGTTCATCGCCGGACAGACGACAATCGGAGCCTTGACCGCGAGGAGCGTCGTCGTCAGCATATCGTCGGCGATGCCGCATGCGAGCTTGTCGATGACGTTTGCCGTAGCCGGGACGACGACGGCGATGTCCGCGCGCTTTGCGAGCGAAATGTGCTCCACCTCCCACGGCGTATCGCGCCGGAAGGTGTCTACCGCGACCGGATTGTTTGAAAGGGTCTCAAACGTCAGCGGCGAGACAAATTGCGTAGCGTTTTCCGTCATGACGGCGCGGACGTCCGCCCCCGCCTTTCGCAGAGATGAGACGACTTCGCACGCCTTGTAGCAGGCGATACCGCCCGTCACGGCAACCAAAACGCAACGATGCTCGAGCATGTTATTGATTGTCCCTCTTGATGATGACTTTGCCCTCGTAGACCTCTTTCGCCGCGAGCGAGATGGACTTCATGCCCGTCTCTTCGTAGAGGTCGGGGTGTTGAGCGTCGAGTTGGCGCGCCCTCTTTGCGATTCCGCATACGAGCGCATACCTGCACTCCGCCTTCTTGATGAGCTTGTCAATCGGTGGATCGATCATCATAGTTGCTGTTACCTCCGTATATCAAATTTTCCAAAAACGATTTGTTTCTCTTTCTGCGCGTCCTGCATTTTTCGGCGCGAATGATCGAAGCGATCTCCTCGGCGCCTACAAGCGCGTCTTGATTGACTACGACATAGTCGTACTTTTCCGCACTCTTGAGCTCGTCGACCGCGGCGGCGAGACGGACCTTGAGCTGATCCTCCGTCTCGGTGCTCCTGCCGCGGAGCCTGCTCTCGAGCGTCGCCTTGTCGGGCGGACACAGGAAGACGGTCACCGTCTCGGGCCTGTTCTTCTTGACGACCAAAGCGCCCTTGACGTCAATCTCAAGCAGCACGTCAAAGCCCTTGTCGAGCAAATCTTCGACAAACTTCTTGGGCGTGCCGTAATAGTTGTCGTAGACGCGTTGATGCTCGAGGAATTCGTCGTGATGAAGCATGTCGATGAACTGCTCTGTCGTGCGGAAAAAATATTCCCTGCCGTCGACTTCGCCCTCACGCGGAGCGCGCGTCGTCACCGAAACCGAATACCTCATGTTGGGGCACTTCTCGAACACATATCTCATCACCGTACCCTTGCCCGCGCCCGACGGACCGGACACGACAATCAGCAATCCTCTGTCTTTCATAGTCCTATTCTGAATTTGCTCGCGCAATTTCTCGATTGTGCATTTGAGGGACACGACGCACTCGGCTACGCGGATGTCGTTGCATTTGCTGCCGATTGTGTTGCTCTCTCTGTTCATCTCCTGAACGACGAAGTCGAGCTGTTTGCCGACCGCGCCGCCGTTTGTCAATATCGCACGGAAGTGCGGAATGTGACTGTTGAGCCTCGTCAGCTCCTCGTCGATTGCGACCTTGTCGGCATAGAACGCCATCTCGTTGAGGAACTTGCCCTCGTCGATTGAGACGTCTTTGAGATACTCCGCAACCCTCTCGCGCACCTTGTCGGCGTACTGTTTGAGAGTGTCGGGCGCGAACTCGGCGACCCTGTCGACGACGGCTTGCATTTCGTCAAGCTTTGCGAGCATATCCTTTGCGAGGTTTTCGCCCTCGGTCACACGCATCTTGTCGAGCGCCGCGATTGCGTCCCCGAGCGCCGCTTCCGCCGCCGCGGACAATTCGTCCTCGTCCGCCTCGGAAGGCGTGAACGAGACGATGTTGTTCATCTTGATCAAATCGGCGACCGTCAACTCGCCCTCCGCGCCGAGTGCGCGCAGCGCGTCCGCCGCGTCGAGATATTGCTTCGCAAGATCGCCGTCGAGCGTGAGCACTCCCTTTTCGGAACGCTTGTCCTCGACGTTGACATAGACCTCGACATGCCCTCTGCCGACGCCCTCTTTGAGCGTGCGGCGGATGCCGTCCTCGGCGAAGTTGAGTTGTTTGGGGATCTTGATCGACAGGTCGAGGAACCTGTGATTGACCGATTTGAGCTCGACGACGAGCTTGAGAGTATCGCTCTCGTAAACGCCCTTGCCGTAGCCCGTCATGCTTTTGACCGTCATGGCGACCTCCTTGCGAGATTATATAATAACACAACGCGCGCATTTTTACAAGAAAAAGCGCGCGAATTTTTCGCGCGCACAAAATTATATCCTTTGAAGTCGGCTTTCATTCGCCCAATCTCTCGACGAATTGCGTCTCGTCGATGATCTCGATTCCCAGCTTTTTCGCCTTGTCAAGCTTGCTTCCGGCGGCTTCTCCGGCGATGACGAGGTTGACCTTGGCGGACACGCCGTCAGCGACCTCGCCGCCTCTCTCCTCGATCAGCTTTTTCGCCTCCGAGCGAGTGTATCTTTGAAGCGAACCCGTCAACACGACTCTCTTGCCGCTGAACGCGCCCTCCGTTTTTTCTCTTTGCTCAAACGTGATGCCGGCGGCAATCAGCCTGTCCACCTCCGCCTTGCGGCGAGGGTCGCGCCAAAATCCTATCACGTTGTCCGCCATGATTTCGCCGAAGTCGTCGAGCGCGGTCAACTCCTCTTTTTGCGCCCTCTCGACCGCATCGAGCGTACCGAATGCGTCGGCGAGCTGAGCCGCAGCCTTTTTGCCTATCCCCGGTATGCCGATTGCGAACAAAAAGCGTTTCAATTCCGTGTGTTTGGACGCGGCGATTGCGGCGAGAATGTTGCTCGACTTCTTGTCCTTGAACCCCTCAAGATCTGTCAAATCGTCGGCGGAAAGCGAATACAGGTCGGCAAAATCGCGAATCTTGCCCTCCGAATAGAGCAACTCGAGCGTCTTGTCCGAAAGCCCCTCGATGTCCATCGCGTCGCGGCATACAAAGTGCGAAAAGCGCGACACGAGCGCCGGCTCGCACGCCTCACTGTCCGTGCAATAGGCAAACACGCCTCTCACCTCGACAGGACTTCCGCACGCAGGGCAGACGGTGGGCACCTCGATCTCGACCGCGTCCTCCGGCTGTTCGGCGACCCCGGTAATCTCGGGTATGACGTCGTTAGAACGGCGGACGAACACCCTGCTGCCTATCCTGACGTCCTTGCGGCGTATCTCCGAAATGTTGTTGAGCGTAGCGCGGCTGACGGTAACCCCTCCTATGTCGACGGGATCGAGCACCGCGAGCGGATTGAGTTTGCCGGTGCGCGACACCTGCCATATCACATCTCTGACGACGGTGGTCATCTCCTCTGCCGCGAACTTGAACGCCATCGCCCAGCGAGGGAACTTCTCTGTGTAGCCCAGCTCCTCGCGCATCGCGAAGTCGTCCGCCTTGACGACCGCGCCGTCAATGAGGAAGTCGAGCGTGGGGCGCACGCTCTCAATCTTGTCGAGAGTGCCGAACACCGTCTCTTCGTCGTCGGCGAGCACATACATGTCGCTGACCTTGAACTTTTGCTCTTTGAGAAACGCCATCATCTCGCTGCCGCTGTCAAATCGCCTGCCTTCGATATAATTGACATTGTAACAGACGACCTCGAGCTTGCGCTTGGCGGTCTGAGCCGGGTCGAGATTGCGAATCGCGCCCGCAGCGGCGTTGCGCGCGTTTTTGAGCGGCGTGACCGTGGGGTCGGAATTGTACTCCTCAAGCGCGGACAGCCGCATTATCCCCTCGCCCTGCACTTCGAGCACTCCCTTGTACGGTATGGACAGCGGCACGCTGCGAATGGTCTTGACCTGCTCGGTGACGACCTCGCCCGTCACGCCGTCGCCGCGCGTTGCCGCCTGCACGAGCTTGCCGTCGCGGTACGTCAAATTGATTGTCAATCCGTCGAACTTGTACTCTACGCTGACGCGCGGCATTTTGCCGCCGACGCACAATTTGTCCATCCATGCGCGCAACTCTTCGCGAGTCTTGCACTTGTCGAGGCTGTACAGCCTGCCGAGGTGGCGGACCTGCTCGAACTTGCTCAAAGGCTTGCCTCCGACGCGCCTCGTCGGCGAATCGGGAAGCACGACGCCGGTACTCTTTTCCAGCGCGACCAGTTTGTCGTAAAGCGCGTCGTACTCCGCGTCCGATACCGCCGGATCGTCCAGCACATAGTAGCGATACGCAAGATTGTTAAGTCTGTCTTTGAGCGATGTCATCTCGTCCATAATTACTCCTTTTATCGACACGGGCGCCAAAATTTCATTTGACCGGCTCAATCGGCGCAAGGCGCATGTTGAACATCTTCACGCCTAGGTCCTTGAATTTTATCTTTGCGTTTTCGCCGCTGATATCGACAATCTCGCCGACGCCGAAACGGCTGTGCTTGACCGTCATACCGACCTTGAACACGCTTATGTCCTTGCTTGCGACGGACGGTCTTTTTGCGTATGCCGGCGGCTCTTTTCTCTCCCCTCTCTTGGGCAGATCGCGTATGTCAAGCCCGATCTTGCCCATCGCCGCCCTGACCGAATGCACGGGGCCGCCTTGACGTTCGGGAATCGGCTCGGGCTTGTTGATGAATCCGCCTTCGACGAGGAAGCGGCTCGCAAGCGAATTTTCGCGTCTGCCGAAGCGGAAGCGCGACTGCGCGCATGTGAGATAGAGACGTTTGCGCGCGCGCGTGACCGCGACGTACATGATGCGCCTCTCCTCTTCGAGATTCTTGGCGGTCGTGTCTTGACGTATCGTCGGGAAGATGCCCTCTTCGAGCCCGACGATGAACACGACGTCGAACTCGAGCCCCTTGACCCCGTGCACGGTCGCAAGGGTGAGCTTGTCGTCGTCGAGCACGTCGTCCGTGTCCGAGATCAGCGTCACCGATTGCAGATACTCCTCAAGCCCGGCGTCCGGATTGTCCTTGGCGAACTCCTTGATCGATTGCACGAGGTTGGCGATGTTTTCGAGCCTCGCTCCCTCCTCCTCGTCGTCGCAGTCGTAATATTGATTGAATGCGACAGCGTCGTCGACATGGTCGGCGAAGTCGCCTATGGGCATGCCTTTGTGTTCCCAAAGGTCGCGCATGAGGTCGGCAAACGGCGCAAGCTTTGCGTTGAGCGCGCTGCTCATCCCCAAAGCCGGCAGGTCGAGCACTCCTTCGAGCATGGTCATACCGCGCGACGAGCACGCGAGTTCCAGCTTGGCGACGGTCGCTTCGCCGATCTTGCGGTTGGGGACGTTGATGATGCGTTTGAGACTTTCGGCGTCGCGCGGATTTGCGATGCATTTGAGATAGGCGAGGAAGTCTTTGACCTCCGCCCTGTCGTAAAACTTCATGCCGCCGATCAAGCGGAAAGGCAAGTTGTACAGGGTCAATTTGTCCTCGAACGTCTTGGTGATCGAGCTGACGCGCACGAGAATCGCGATGTCTTTGAGCCGATAGCCGGCGTTGCGCAAATTAAGAATCTCGCCGATGACATAGTCCGCCTCCTGTCTGTCGTCGTAGAGACTGCGGAAAACGACCGCATTGCCCTTGTCCCCCTCCGTCCAAAGCGTCTTGCCGAGGCGCTCGGAGTTGTTGGCGATGACCTTGTTGGCGAGGTCGAGGATGTTGCGCGTGGAGCGATAGTTGCGCTCGAGCTTGTAGAGTTTGCAGCCGGGATTGAGCTTTTTGAAGTCGGCGATGTTTCCCACCTCCGCGCCGCGCCAGCCGTAAATGCTCTGATCGTCGTCGCCGACGACAAACACGTTGCCGTGCTTGCTCGCCAGCATGCGCACGAGCAAAAATTGTATCTTGTTGGTGTCTTGGAATTCGTCGACGTGAATGTAGCGGAAGCGCTCGGCATATCTCGCCAACACGTCGGGATGCGCCTTGAACAGCATCAGCGTCTTGAGCAAGAGGTCGTCAAAGTCGAGAGCGTTGTTCTCGCGCAGCACCCTCTCGTAGCGGCGATATATGTGCGCAATTGCCTCCGAATGCGAGACGCCGGCAATCTTGGACGCATACTCGTCGGGCGTATACGCGTGATTCTTCGCGTATGAGATGTGGAAGCGCGCAAGCTTTTTGAGCTCGCCGTCGTCGAGCGCAAGCTCTTTGATTATGCGCGTGACTATGCGGTCGCTCTCCGTGTCCGTGTAGATGGAAAAATTGCGCGTATAGACGCCGTCGACCTCAATCTCGCTGCGCAAAATGCGCGCGCACATCGAGTGAAACGTCGAAATCCACACCCCGTACGCGCCGGTAACGCTTTGGACGCGCTCTTTCATCTCGTTCGCCGCCTTGTTGGTGAACGTGATCGCCAAGATGTTGTGCGGATCGACATGCTTTTCGCCGATCAAATAGGCGATGCGATAGGTCAACACCCTCGTCTTGCCGCTGCCCGCGCCCGCGAGCACCAGCACCGCCCCCTCGGTGTCAAGCACCGGTTTGAGTTGTTCTTCGTTGAGAAGTTCGGAATAATTCATATCCCTATTTTAGCATACGCGCGCGACAAATTCAATCTTTTGCCGCCCCTTCTCCACGTCAAACTTCCGCCGCAATCCTCCCCTTTTGAGCAATCTCTTCCTTGACCCTTCGATATGTCGCCGCCGCGTTCAAGACAAGCCTTTGGCGCTCCACTTCGCCCGCCGCCGCATACGCCTCGCCGTCGACGAGCCGCGCGATGACGTCGGTCACCGTGCCGTCCTGCTCGACGATTGCGACAATCTTGTCATGCATCACCTTGTCCTCGAGCGTCCTGCGCCTGCCCCTCTGCTCACCCTTGCCGTAGTATCCGGCGATCATTCGCTGCTTTGCCTTTCGCGCCAATTCGCGCATGTTTTGCCTTTCGGTCATATCGACCCTCCTCAAAAGATTTCGCCCAAATTTTAGCACAC
>CABKMX010000001.1 GCA_902373595.1 uncultured Christensenellaceae bacterium | reverse complement strand
CCGTTGTACATCGCCCTCAGTTGCGGCAGCGTCATGTGGCTCTCGTCGACGAACAAAATAAAGTCCTTTGGGAAAAAGTCGAGCAGCGTGTACGGCGGCTGACCGGGGCTGCGCCCGTCAAAATAGCGCGAATAGTTCTCGATGCCGCTGCAATAGCCCATCTCGCGGATCATCTCGATGTCGTAGCTCACTCTCTCTCTGAGCCGCTGCGCTTCGAGCAGCTTGCCCTGCGCCTCAAACTCCTTGACACACTCGATCATGTCCTTTCCGATTTGATCGAGCGCCTTGTCCTTTTTCTCCTTTTCGACGACATAGTGGCTCGCCGGAAAGAGATTGATGTGTTTGAGCTCGCTGATCGGCTTTGCGGTCAGCGGATCGAACTGCACGATGCGCTCAATCTCATCGCCCCAAAATTCCACCCTCACCGCGACCTCGGAACTGTCGACCGGGAACACCTCGACCACGTCGCCGCGCACGCGGAAACTCGCGCGCTCGAACTCTATGTCGCTGCGCTTGTACTGTATCTCTATCAGCCTGTCGATGAGCTCCTCTCTGTCCATCGTCATGCCGGGACGCAGCGACACCGCGAGAGAATAGTATTCGAGCGGCGCGCCGAGACCGTAAATGCACGACACGGACGCGACGACGATGACATTGCGCGATTCGCAGAGCGCGCCTGTCGCCGAGTGGCGCAGCTTGTCTATCTCGTCGTTGATCGACAAGTCCTTTTCGATGTAGGTATCGGTGCGGGGGATGTACGCCTCCGGCTGATAGTAATCGTAATAAGAAACGAAATATTCGACCCTGTTGTTGGGGAAAAACTCGCGGAACTCATTGCACAATTGCGCGGCGAGCGTCTTGTTGTGCGCAATGACCAGCGCCGGGCGGTCGAGCCGCGCGATGACGTTCGCCATCGTGAACGTCTTGCCGCTGCCGGTCACGCCCAAGAGCACCTGCGTGCGCAACCCGTCCTCGACACCTTGGATGAGTTGCTCTATCGCCTGCGGCTGATCGCCGCAGGGCTTGAATTTGCTGTGAAGTTCGTACATCTCAGCCGCCGGCTATCAACGTGAGTATCCTGACCAACGTGACCGAGAGTATCGCGCCCGCGACGGTCAGCACGATCTTGAACTTGATCGCCCTCTTTTCGCTTTCGATCTGCCGCGCGAACGCATATCCGTTTTGATGCAAAGTGAAACAAAACACGCGCTCGCCCTTCTTTTCGGTGTCGATCAGCTCAAAGTAGTCCTCGAGCACGAGCGCTTTGAGGCACGGCTCGAGATCTTCGCGGCGGAAGTCGCGGGTATAGGGAATCTCGGCAAGCAACTCCGTCGGAGTCATAAGGCACTTGCCGTCCGTCTTGACGGCTTTGAGATAGACCGCCTTCATGATCAGTTTTTCCTTCTTTCCGAGCATACTTCCTCCTATACGAGCGCGAAGTGCATGATCAGCGCGACTATGACGCCGCCGATCACTCCGCCTATCACTCCGCCGAGGAGCCCGAACACCAGCGCGCTCTTTGCGCTCCCGGCAAGCTTCTTGATCTGTTTTGCAAAGCCTTTGTCCTCGTTGTCGTAGACGATGACCCGCCTGCCGGCAGCGTCCGTGCGTACGACGGTGGACGCGCCGTCGCTCTTGAGCGCAAGCGCTTTGAGTTCCTGCTCCGCAGTGCGCCCCTTGACGGTCACGGTGCAGCACACCGACTGACCGTCGTCATACTTTTTGACCGCATATCCGCCCGAGACAAGCTCCGCCATCAGCGCGGCTTGCCCCTCGCCGACCGCCTCTTCGAGGTCGGCCTTGTCGAACACCGCATACTTGTCCTCGGCGATGTTCTCGCAAAGATAGGTCAAAAGTTTGAGCGCGTCCTCGGTCATGTCCGACTTATCTCTCCACCCTGATGACGTTGCGCACGCCGATCACGTTGGCAAGCCCGCTTATCTCCTCGATCGCGCTGCGCATGTCAAACTCTTTGGTCTTGTGCGTGACGAAGACGACGGGAATGATCTCTTTGCTGTCCGCCTGCCTCATCTGGCTGATCGAGACCTTGTGCTTTTTGAACACCGCCGCGATGTCCGCGATCACGCCGACCACGTCGTGCACGTCGAGCCTGATGTAGTAGTCGCTCTCGTAATTCGCCTCGATGTCCGCCTCGGTCATGCTGGTGTTCATCTCAGAATAGCGCGCGTGCTTTTCCTGCCTTGCGCAGAACACGATGTCGCTGACGATTGCGCTGCCCGTCGGAAGCGCGCCCGCGCCCCTGCCGTACAGCATTATGTCGCCGACGTTGTCGCCGACGAGGAAGACGGCGTTGAACGAATCGTTGACGTTGGCAAGCGGATGATCCTTGGCAAGGAACACCGGCGTCACCCTCGCCTCTATCTTGTCGCCGTGACGCTTCGCGATCGCCAAAAGTTTGATCACAAAGCCCATCTCGCCCGCGATCTTGATGTCCGTCTTGGTGATCTTGGTGATGCCTTCGCGCGAGATCAAATCGACCGGAAGCCTCTTGTTGAACGCGAGCGAAGACAATATCGACAGCTTGTAGCTGGAATCGTAACCCTCGACGTCCGCGACCGGGTTCGCCTCGGCATAGCCGAGCGCCTGCGCGTCTTTGAGCACCTCGGCATAGTCCGCGCCCTCTTGGGTCATCTTGCTGAGGATGTAGTTGGTCGTGCCGTTGATGATTGCCTTGATCTCAAGTATGGAGTTGGCTTGCATCGCCTGAGTCATAACGCGTATGATCGGCATGCCGCCGCCCGTCGTCGCCTCATAGTAGAGACCCGCGCCCGTCTTCGCCGCCGCCTTTTCGAGGTCGACCCAGCTCTTGGCGAACATCTCCTTATTGGAGGTGACGATGCTCTTGCCCGCGAGCAACGCCTTGGTCAGGAAGGTCTTGGCAGGCTCCAATCCGCCCATGCACTCGACGACGATGTCGACGTCCGGATTGTCGCAAATGTCGTCGATGCTGTCGGCGACGATGCTCTCGTCAAGCCCGTATTTGAGCACCTTTTCCTTGAACTTGTCGAGCACCGCAACGACGGTGAGATCGACGCCGTATTCGTCCGCGATCTGCTTCTTTTTTTCGAGAAGTATTTCGAGCGTGCCGCCTCCTACAACTCCCAGTCCGAGTATCGCTACTCCTGCTTTTTTCATATATTTCTCCTTGTGCCGTATGGCGAAATTTATTTCTTTTTCAGATGTTTTTTGCGTGCCTGTGTCGATATTCGACGTTGTTGCGCCGCTTGACCTGTCTTCCTGCGACAGCGATGTTTGCGTCGTAGAGCAGCTTGAGCCCTTTGAGCGTCAGCGACCTGTCGACGATGTCGAGGATCTTTTCGCCGCCCTGAACGAGCTGCGACAAACCGCCGGTCGCAACGACCTTGGCGTCCTCAAAGCCCTTCTCCTTGCGGAACTCGGCGATGATGTAGCCGACAAGCCCGGTGAAGCCGTAGATGATGCCCGCCTGCAAATTGGACTCTGTCGTCTTGCCGACGACGCTCTCCGGACGGATGAGCTCGACGTTGGTCAGCCTCGCGGTGTTGTTGGCGAGCGACTCCATCGCCGACTTGATGCCGGGAGCGATGCATCCCCCGAGGAACTCTCCCCTTTCGGAGATGAGGTTGAACGTCGTCGCGGTGCCGAAGTCGACCACTATGCACGGTCCGCCGTACAGCTTGTAGGCGGCGACGCTGTTGACGATGCGGTCGGCGCCGACCTCGTGCGGATTGGTGTATTTGACGTCAAGCCCCGTCTTGATGCCCATGCCGACCATCATCGGCTTGATGCCGATATAGTACTCGCAGGCGTGCTCGATCGTATAGTTGATCGGCGGACAGACGCTGGACATGATCACGCCGTCGATGTCGTCGAACGTCACCCCGACGCCGGCGAACAGCTCGCCCATCACCGCGCCGAATTCGTCCGATGTGCGCTCCACCTTGACGGACATACGCCACGACTGTATCATCTTGCCGCCGTCGTAGACGCCCATCTTGATGTTGGTGTTGCCCACGTCAATTACCAGAAGCATGTTTGCCCTCCTGCGCGTTTATCGCATACACTATCGGCGGTGTAAGCAGTGTGAATGCGATCAGTTCTATCACGAAATTGATGGAGATCATCGCGCTCATGAACTCGGGAGTTATCGCGCTGTCCCCGACCGTCTTGCCGCCGTAAAGCAGCCATATCATCCCAAGCACCAAAGCGGTGTTGGCGACGACTCCGACCGCCGTACAGACCGCGTCGATCGCGATCTTCGCCGCCTTGCGCGGCGCGTGCCCCTCTTCTTTGCCCCGTCTTTCCGCCGCAAGCAGCAGCCTTTGAAGCCCGTGCGCGGCAAGCGGTGCGATCATCCTCGTCACTACCGAGACCAACGGGTTGCGGAAGAGCGGCGCCGTGATGTTGCCCGCCCCCGTCGTGAACGCCCCGATCAGGGAGACAAGCCCCATGATCAGCCCCGCGGTCAACGTGATCTTCCAATCCTGCGTGAGCGCGAGCACCAGCACAGGCAAAAGCGTCAACGCTATCGTCGCGGTGCCGAAGCTGATCGGCATAAGCCCGAAGATGACGATGAGCGCAAGCCCGACCGCGGTGATCGCGATTCTTTTCGATCTCTTCATATTCCCTCGCTTGGGCTCGCAGCGCGATACCCATCAAGACACGATATTGCTTTCGTACGGCTCCTCTCGGGATGCCGCCGTTTTGATTATTGTACCAAAATTCTGCCCGATTTTCAACCGAATGAACGCCCTTGCGCGCATTTTGTTGCGAACGCGCGCGTAAAATAAAACCACCCCTTGCGGAGCGGACGGGTCATTGCGCCTTTGTCTCTTCGGACGGGCTGTCCTCAAGAGGCTCCTCTTTGGCGAGCTTTTTGCGGTACGCGCGGAAGTTGAGCACCTCCCACACCGTGTCGACGACCGCAACAGGCAGCACTCCGCAAAGCGTGAACGTCCAATACTCGTCCGGATAGACGGCGACGAACATCACCCACGCGATGAACATCGCAGGCGTGACGATCATCTTCCAGATCTTGTACGGCAGCGGCTTGGGCGTCATATCCAGCCACCATGTGACAAAGTTGTACTTTTTCATACGCCTATCATATCACGCCGCGCCGCCGTTGTCAACTCGCGTGGGCGCGAAAAAGCGGCAAAGCCGTCGCCTTGCCGCCCGTCGGCGCACGCTGCGCCCTGCGGTATGTATTATTTGCAGCCGCAATCGCCGCCGCAGCAGCTGAGCGCGACAAGCACCGGAATGATGTTGTTGCAGCCGCAGCCGCCTTTGCATCCGCCGCAGCAGAGCATGAGCAAGATGATCCAAAGGCAATCGTTGCCGCCGAATCCGCATTCGTTGAAATTGTTCATAATTGAGACCTCCCGTTATGATCGAGCGCTCGTGCGCTCTTTCTAATTCACAATACGCTTTTGCGCGGCGAAGTGTTACTTGCGCGCAAAACGTTTGACAATCT
Organism: uncultured Christensenellaceae bacterium; assembly: GCA_902373595.1. Taxonomy (GTDB): domain Bacteria; phylum Bacillota; class Clostridia; order Christensenellales; family UBA3700; genus Ornithoclostridium; species Ornithoclostridium faecigallinarum. The sequence goes on along the minus strand of CABKMX010000001.1, from coordinate 15,914 downwards.
CCCCTTCACTGCTTATAATCATTTATGCAACAAATTCATGCGCCCGTATGCGCAAAAAGGAAGGACTTATCATGGGTCAACTCACAATGGACAAACTCGTCGCCCTCTGCAAGAGCAGAGGCTTCATCTTCCCCGGCAGCGAGATCTACGGCGGGCTCGCCAATACATGGGACTACGGTCCGCTCGGCGTCGAGCTCAAAAACAACGTCAAGCGCGCGTGGTGGAAGAAATTCGTGCAGGAAAATCCGCTCAACACCGGCGTCGACTGCGCGATCTTGATGAACCCCAACGTATGGGTCGCAAGCGGCCACGTCGGAGGCTTCTCCGACCCCTTGATGGACTGCAAGAGCTGCAAGTCCCGCCACCGCGCGGACGACCTCATCGAGGACTATATGAAGCGCAAGGGCATCGAGGAGAGCATCGCCGGCTGGGACAACGCCAAGATGGAAAAATACATCGCCGATCACAATATCCCCTGCCCCGTCTGCGGCAAGAGCGACTTCACCGGCGTCAGACAGTTCAACCTGATGTTCAAGACCTTCCAGGGCGTCACCGAGGACACTGTCAGCACGCTGTACCTGCGCCCGGAGACCGCTCAGGGCATCTTCGTCAACTTCCTCAACGTCCAGCGCACTTCCCGTCTCAAAGTGCCTTTCGGCATCGGTCAGATCGGCAAGAGTTTCCGCAACGAGATCACGCCCGGCAACTTCATCTTCCGCGTCCGCGAGTTCGAACAGATGGAGCTTGAATTCTTCTGTAAGCCCGGCACCGACCTCGAGTGGTTCAACTATTGGAAAAACTTCTGCAAGGAGTGGCTGCTCGGGCTGGGAATCAAGGAGGAAAACCTCAAACTCCGCGACCACGACCCCGAAGAGCTTGCGTTCTACTCCAACGCGACGACCGACTTCGAGTTCAAGTTCCCGTTCGGCTGGGGCGAACTGTGGGGCGTCGCCGACCGCACCGACTACGACCTCAAAGCACATATGAAGACGAGCGGCAAGAGCCTCGAATACCTCGACCCCGCGACCAACGAAAAATACGTCCCCTATGTCATCGAGCCGTCGCTCGGCGTGGAGAGAATGGTCCTCGCGCTGCTGTGCAACGCCTACGAAGAGGAAGACCTCGAAGGCGGCGACACCCGCGTCGTCATGCACCTGCACCACGCGATTGCTCCCTACAAGGTCGCCGTCCTCCCCCTCCAAAAGAAGGCGCTCGGCGAAGAGGCGGAAAAGATCTACCGCGACCTCGCGAAGAAGTTCTCCGCCACCTACGACGAGACGGGCAGCATAGGCAAACGCTACCGCCGCCAGGACGAGATCGGCACCCCGTTCTGCGTGACCGTCGACTTCGACACCGTCGACAACGGCACCGTCACCATCCGCGAACGCGACACGATGGCGCAAGTCCGCATCCCCGTCGGCGAACTCGACGCCTACCTGACCAACGCGCTCGACTATTGATCGCCGACCGCCGACGTCTCAAACACGACAAAAACGCGACCCCAAACCGGGGCCGCGTATTTTTTGCGCCTGTCTTTGCGTACGCAGATCCGAAGTGATCCGCTCTCTTCCTTGCGGTCGCGCCGCACATTGTGATATCATTATCTTATGAACGAACATAAATTCGACGGCAAGGCGAAGTTGTATGCCGCCTATCGGCCGTCATATGCAAGCGGATTGATCGACGATTTAGTCGAAGATTTGCCCGAAGGGGCGAAGGTCGCGGACATAGGTTCGGGGACGGGCAAGCTGACCGAACTTTTGCTCGCACGCGGCATGAATGTCTTTGCGGTCGAGCCCAACGACGATATGCGCGCCGCAGCGGAAGAAGCCTTTGGCGGCAACGCGCTGTTTTGCTCCGTTCCGGCAAGCGCAGAAAGCACAACTCTCCCCGATGGCAAAATGGAGTTGGTCACCGCGGCGCAGGCGTTCCATTGGTTCGACCGCGACGCGTTCCGCAAGGAATGCCGCCGCATTTTGGCTCCGGGCGGCGAAGTCGCGCTGATCTGGAACGGTTATGACGAAACCTCTGCCGAGGCGATCGAGCTCGAAGAGATCTTGCACAGCTATTGCCCTTCGTTCAAGGGTTTCCGCGGCGGAGTCAGGCTGGCGCGCTCGTTCGACGACTTCTTTGAATCATACACGACAAAGACCTATCCCGGCGCCGTCGCATACGACCGCGATGCCTTTGTCGGCAGGTCACTCTCGTCGTCTTATGCATTGACTCAAAGCGACGGCAAATACGACGAATACGTCGCCGCGTTGAACGGCTACTTCGACGAATTTTCCGAGAACGGAGTCCTCACGCTGCCGCTGATCGCCGTCTGTCATAAGGGTATGCCGAAGGCGTAACGCCGCGGTGTCGCCAAGCATGTTCCCCATTGCGCAGCCGCCGTCTTTCCTCCGCAAACCCACATCAAAAAAGCCCCGCAACCGCGAGGCTTTCGTTTGTCCGCCGACAGGCGGATATTGCGCCGACGTCAAATCATGCGCACTTCTCCAACACGCATTGATAGACCGCTTCAATGATTGCGGTATCGGTCACGCAATCGAGCAAGCTGCCGTCGTCCGCGCATAGGAACACCATTGCCGTGCTCAACGCACCGCTTGCAATCGCCTTTTGAGGCACAGCGAGTGCATAGGCGCGGCACAGCCCGTCGTCATCGCACAGCACGATACGTTCGCACACAACTCTGACAACGAGCTTGTCCGGATTGGTTGAGCTCGTTTTGACGAGCTTTCCCTCATCGGGATTGAAACAAATGATCTTGAGATTCGTCATAAGTTCCTTCATGATATGTTACCTCCTCGGCAAATGTTTCTATTACATAATATCACCAAAATCAAGCAAATTCTGGTCTCAAAATGTAAAATTTGTGTAAAATTTAATTTTTCGAAATATCTCTGAATTTGCTATTGACAAATAACCGATTGACTGCTACAATGTTTAGGCTGCCGTTAAAAAAATCCATTACACAAACAAAACAGCCCCGCATCTGCGAGGCTTGAATTTTGTCGAAAAACGCTTTTACTTTGACGGCGTGTCGTAGCTGCGCCGCTTCTCGAACGTGACCTTTTTGGAAAGAAGATTGACATAGGTGACCATATATCCCGCCCTCATCCAAGCGCGCGAAATGGTGTGCGTGTCGGTGTTGCTCCAATAGGCGCGGTAGTTGTACGCCGAACGAGGCAGCTTGTCGCCGACGAGCTGCTCGATCTGCTCAAACGACATCGTAATCGAATCGCCGCCGTTGTCGTGCAGATAGTCGGCAAGAAAACGATACTTGCCCTTGATGCCGATCTCGAAGACGGGCTGCTTCTCTCTCGTCCTCGCCTGACGCGGAACGGCAGGAACGTCGGCAAGTTTTTTCTCGAGCAAAGTCTCGAGCTTATCCAGCCTGCTCTCCAGCGCCTCGATGCGCAACATCAATTCGGAAATATCGTCTTCGTACATGGTTTACCTCCTCGGCTTTTGCCATCGATTATATGATAACATTATTTTGCGGTAAAAACAAGTAAACAGCGCACCTTTTTGTCACAATTTGTCAAAAAATACTTCTAGCGGCTCTCGCCGAACTCAAAACTATTACTAAAAACGTAAAAATCAATTATTATCAATTTGCACGACGTATTATCAATTATTACTTATGACCAAATATACCCGTATCGTCACTTGTCGACTCTATTTTTGAGACAACTTTTGGGGCACTCGGCAATGCAAACTCCGCATACGGCGCCCCTGCCGATATTCTTATATGTGGCCTTCATATGCGCACTGCATTTGGCGACGTCGACAAGCTCGGAGACGTCGTCCCCCTCGACATAGTTCTTGCCGTATATCGCGCCCGCCGGGCACGCCTTTTTGCAGACCTCGCAATCGCCGCAGCCGCGGTCGCAAAGCGTCCGCGACAGATCGAACTCCTTGTCGGTCAGCACGCTCGCGAGTCTGACCTTGGCGCCGAACTCTCGGCTGAGGAACAGCGCGTTCTTGCCGATGTACCCGGCGCCGCTCAGGCGCGCGCCCGTCTTGTGCGGAAACGCCCCTTTGAACGGATCGCAATCGGACGATTGACTTGCCGGAATGGCGATTGCGTCAAAACCCTGTGAATTGAGGAACGCCGCAACGCGCAGTGCCATGCGGTCGAGCGCGGCGTTGACCGTGCGGTAGTGGTGAAAATATTCGTACGTCGGCGCGCCTTGAATCCCTTTGAGAATACCGTCGAACAATTTGAACCCGATTGTGACGCAACTGCGATAGCCGTGATTTTCGGCTGCTCCTGATACGTCCGAAAAGCCGACGAACGCCGCGCCGTCGTCGAACAGCATATCGCATATCCGCGCGTCGACTTCATCCGACGACTTCAAGCCGTAGATCAATTCCGCTCTCTCTTTGCCGTACATCTTCATATCGATATGATATCACAGATTGCGCACCGTCCGCAAGCGCGATTTAATCGCGCAGATATATCTTGATTTTGATTTTGAGGACGGCGCCGCGTTTTTCGACCGCAGAAATCTTGCCGAACAGATGCTTGCCGGCGCTTTTCAGCCGCGTGAACACGGCATCTCTTAGCATTCAGTTGAGCTGTCTTTCCACCGTGGGCATGGGGTTGAGTTTTGGGTCTATCGCGGCGAAGGCGTCTTTGATGCGCTTTTCGACATCGTCTTCGGTCAGCTTTCCTCCGAACGGAATGGCTACGTCAAAGATGAGGTTGACCCGGGCGGCGCCGTTGACGACGCGGAAATCATGAATGTTGAACTCGGGATCTATCGCGCGGACTACGCCCAGCGTCATCTCGCGATATCTGTCGGCAATCGGATCGTCGACAGCGATCGGGTCGATGTGGACGAGCATGACGATCTCGGTATTTGCGGCAAAGTCGCGCTCGATCTCGTCGGCAAGCTCGTGCCCTTCGGTGATGGACAGGCGGCTGTCCACCTCGACATGGACGCTCGCGTAAAGTTTTTTGCCGTAGCTGTGGACGTTGAGATCGTGCAGACCTACCACGCCTTGATAGCTCATCACCCTGTCCTTGATGCCCTCGACGACCTCTTTGTCGGGCGCCTCGCCGAGCAAGCGGCTGAGCGTGGAGCGAAATATACCTATGCCCGCGACGGCAATCAAAATTGCGACGACAAGCCCCATCACCCCGTCAAGGTCGACGGACGTAAAGTGCGATATGATCAAAGCGACTATGACCGCAAGCGTCGCCGCCGAGTCGCTTATGCTGTCCGTCGCGGTCGCTTTGAGCGCGGGCGACGAGATCTTTTTGGCGAGAAAACGATTGAAGAAGAACATCCACAGCTTGACCAGCACTGACACGGCAAGAACGACGATCGTCGCGATCGAAAATTCGCTCTCCTCGGGCGTGATTAGCTTGCCGACAGACTCGATAGCCAGCTCGACTGCAACGACGAGCACGATGAACGCGACGATCATTGCCGCGATATATTCCATTCTTTGGTGCCCGTACGGATGCTCTTTGTCCGCAGGCTTTTCGGCGACCTTGAACCCGATCACCGACACGACATTACTGCCGCAGTCGGTCAGGTTGTTGAAGCCGTCCGCAGTGACGGACAGCGCGCCGAACAGCGTACCGACTACAATCTTGCCGACGGCAAGCAAAATGTTGAGCACAATGCCCACCGCCCCCGCAAGCGTGCCGTATGCGGCGCGTACCCGGGGCGAATCGACGTCGTCGGCGTCTTTGACAAACAATTTGATCAAAAGTCTTCCCATACTTCACCGATATGATAGTATGCCAAAATTATATCACGCGCGCATGCATATGACAAGATTTGGCGGCATCATTTATGCAAAAAATAGCGATGCGCGCCGGCTGCCGCCGACGCGCTCCTTGCGTTTACGTTGTGTATTTTGTTGCATTTGCGCACACGGACACGAAATTTTCGATCGCGTCAGATCGGGATCTCTACAATAAAGGTCGAGCCTTGCCCCTCTTTGCTCTCGAGCCTAACCGTGCCCGACAGCCGCTGCGCCGCATGTTTGACGATCGCAAGCCCCAGTCCTGTGCCGCCGCTGCTGCGCGAGCGCGCCTTATCGACGCGGTAAAAGCGCTTGAAGACGAGGTCGTGATGCTCGGGCGCTATGCCTATGCCGGTGTCGGCGACCTTGATCTCGAGCGTCTTTCCGACGATGCGGGCAAAGATGTCCACCCTGCCGCCCTCGCGGTTGTATTTGACGGCGTTTTGGACGAGATTGATCGCGATCTCTTTGAGCAGACGCTCGTTTGACGTGACCTCGCCGACGCTCGAATAGACGTTGATCTCGACGCCTTTGGACGCCGCGTCAAGACGGAAGGTGTCGGCGACCGCTCCGAGCAGCGCGGCGACGTCGACCTTCTCCTTTTCGAGGTCGGACGACAGATTTTCAAGCCGCGACAATTTGAGCATATCTGCGATCAACCCCTTCATGCGCTCCGTCTGCCGCCCTATCTTTTCGCCGCATTCGCGGATCTTCGCGCCGTCGGTCAGCATCCCCTTTTCCATCAATTCGGCATAGCCGCCGATATAGGTCAGCGGCGTGTTGAGCTCGTGGCTGGCGTTGGCGAAAAACTCGCTGCGCACCTTGTTGAGCGAGTTGACCGTCTCGGCGACCTCGTTGAGTTCGTTGACATACGGCAAGATGTCCGAATTGCTCTTGTCGAGCGAAAGTTTCTTGAATTCCCCGGTGTTGATCGTGTGCAATTGACGTTTGAGTTCGTCGATGTCGACCATCACCGATTTGTTGTAATATCTGTCGACGAGATACATCGACAGCGCGATCGCGACGATCAATACGACGCACGCCGGGATCATAGCCGTCAGCACGTCCTTCGTCGCCGAACCGGGCGTCGCGACCCTGAGCACGACTTCGCCGTACCCGGGCAGCTCTATCAACCGCGCGTAGTAATTCATGTTGCCGCCGTCGGTATCCGAACGCCTCTCGGCAAAGCCCTCGCCCTTTGACAGCGCGTCCTCCACCTCGGGTCTGTCGAGATGATTTTCGTCGCTGTTCCATGGGCTGCTGTCCGCGATCACCGCGCCGTCTTTGGCGATGAAAGTGATGCGCATATCCGGCGCGCCTTCGTCGGCGTATTCGACCAAGTCGTCGACATCCGCTCCTCCGAGACAGGCGTTTTCGACAAAGTCCGCAACCGAGACGAGTCCGTCGTCGACTGCCTTGCCCGTCAACGCGACCGAGACCGCGATCGCCGCCACGGCGAACACCGCAAGCGCCGCCGCCGAAATAATGAAGAGCCTCAGCGAATGCTTGCGCACGTCAAACCTCGTACTTGAAGCCTATGCCTCGAACGGTCACGAGCTTTTTGGCGTGATCGCCCAATTTGCCGCGCAACGTGCGCACATGCATGTCGAGCGTGCGCGTCTCGCCCTCATAGCCGTAACCCCAGATCTCGCCGAGCAGTTGCTCGCGCGTCTTGACCTTGCCCGCGGCACGCAACAGCTCTGCAAGCAACGCGAACTCCTTGATCGTCAACGACAGCTTTTTGCCGTCCATCGTGCACTCGTGCGACGCGGTATCCATCCGTATCCCGTCCGCCTCGAGCACCTCTTCCTTTGCGTTTTTACGCAGGTTGGCATTGATGCGCGCGGACAATTCCATCACCGAAAACGGCTTGGTCATATAGTCGTCCGCTCCATAATTCAGTCCGCCGACGATGTTCGCCTCCGTCGCCTTTGCCGTCAACATGATCACAGGTATTTTTTTGGTACCCGTGTTGTTTTTGAGCTGTTTCAACGCCGCCATGCCGTCCATACCGGGCAGCATCACGTCCATCAAAATAAGGTCGGGCGCACTCCCTTTCCCGATCTTTGCGAACAGATCTTCCGCGCAGTCGAACAGCTCGATGTCATAGCCGAATCCGCCGAGCGAAAACCTCAGCAGATCCTGCAAGTCCTTGTCGTCCTCGACAGACCAGATCAAACTCATAGATGCCTCACATGATCTCGGAGCCCTTGTAGACTCCCGTCTTTACGAAGACCGCCCACTCGCAGATGTTGACCGCGTGGTCGCCTATCCGCTCGAGGTATTTTGCGATCATCATGATATATATTATTTTTTCCGCCTCTTCCGGGCGGCTCTTCAACCTTTCGCACATCTTGTCCTTGATCGACGCGAACATCTCGTCCGAGCGATCGTCGAGCGCGATCGTCTTTTCGGCGAGTTTGCGGTCGCCGTTGACGAACGCGTTGACCGCCGCCGTCGCCATATCGGCAACGTGCGTGAACATTGCGGACAGATCGTCATCCTTGACCGCCTCGCCGATCTTAAGAAAGACGGATGCGATGTCCGCCGCCTGATCGCCTATGCGCTCTATGTCCGTGATCATCTTGAGCGCGCCCGTCACGTCGCGCAGATCGTTGGCGACGGGCTGATACTTGATGATGATCCTGAGCGCGCGCTGTTCGATCTCTTTCTCGAAGCGATTGACGTTTTCGTCTCCCTCGACGATATTCTTTGCCGCCGCTGCGTCTCCCCTTTCAAGCGCGGCCTGTGCCTTACGCACCGCCCCGACGGCATACGACGCCATGCGTATCAGCTCGTCGAAAACGGACTGCAACTCCTCTCCGTATCTCTTCAACATGTTTCCTCCGAAATTATATCATATATTTTGCCGTTTAGGCAACGATATGCCTCTGCTTGGGGCTCAACCGAATCTGCCCGAGATGTAGTTGAGCGTCTGCTCCTTTTCGGGCGAAGCAAAGATCTTGTCTGTGGGTCCGAACTCGATCAATTCTCCGAGCAAAAAGAACGCAGTGTCGTCCGAGATGCGCGCCGCCTGTTGCATATTGTGTGTGACGATGACCACGGTCAGCTCCTCTTTGAGCTTTTCGCAAAGCTCTTCGATCTTGCCCGTCGAGATGGGATCGAGCGCACTCGTCGGCTCGTCCATCAACAATATCTCCGGTTTGATCGCCAGGGCGCGCGCAATGCAAAGCCGCTGCTGCTGTCCGCCCGACAGCGCGAGCGCCGACTTGTGCAATTGATCCTTGAGCTCGTCCCAAAGGTTTGCCGCTTTGAGCGACGACTCTACGATGTCGCCGAGCTCCGCCTTTTTGCGCACCCCGAACGTGCGCGGTCCGTACGCGATGTTGTCGTATATGCTCATCGGAAAGGGATTGGGGCGTTGGAATACCATCCCTACGCTCTTGCGCAAGAGCGATACGTCCGTGCGCTTGTCGTAGATGTCGACGCCGCCTATCTCTACCTTCCCGTCTATCCTGCACCCCTCGACCAAGTCATTCATGCGATTGAGCGTTTTGAGCAGAGTCGACTTGCCGCAGCCGGACGGCCCTATCAATGCGGTGATCGCTCCGCGCCTCATCTCGCAATTTATATTTTTGAGTGCATGGAACGCACCGTAGTGCAAGTCAAGCGACTTGACCTTGATCTCGACATCGCCAGAAAAATCGAATATGTTTTGAGTAATTTGCTTCATTTTGACTCCTTTTGCGCCTTTTTGCCCCCTCTTTGACCCGTCGCGCCGAACGCCTTGACCGCCAACCTGCGCTTGACCAAAAACACCGCGACATTGATCAACGCCACCATAATCAGCAACACCGCCGCAGTCGCATACGCATAGTCGATATAAAGTCCTTCGCTTGCGAACAGCCACATCATCACCGCAAAACTCGAGCCCGAATCCATCACGCTCTCCGGCTCGTACGGCACCGCTCCCGCGGTGTAGATCAACGCCGCCGACTCGCCCACTATCCTGCCTATGCTGAGTATGATCGCCGTGACTATGCCGGACAGCGCCGAAGGCAACACGACTCGCACGGTCGTTCGCAATTTGCCCGCGCCGAGCGCCAGCGACGCCTCGCGGAGCGAATTGTCCACCGCAAGCAAGCTCTCTTCGGTCGAGCGTATCACCGTCGGCAAGATCATCAACGAAAGCGTGATGCGGCCAGCCAAGATGCTCGTCCTCATCTGCATGAGCTCGCAGAACATCAACATCCCGAAAAATCCGAATATGATGCTTGGCATGCCCGACAGCGTCTCGGTAAACAACCTGATCACGCGAACGAGCCGACTGTCGCGCTTTGAATATTCCGCAAGAAAGATCGCCGCGCATATCCCTATCGGCAACGCGATCGCAAGCGCGATCAATATCAACAGCCCCGTCGTCACAAACGCCGGACGCAGCGTCATCCCCGCGTTGCCCGATTCGCCGAACAGTAAGTTTGCGTCGATGTGCGGCAATCCCTTGACCAAGATGAACACTATCAATGTCGCAAGCGACGCCGCGACCGCAGCCACGCACACTATACTTATGTATTTGAGCACGGTGCAACCGCTTCCGCTCTTGACAAACACGGGCGCGGAGCGCTCGCTCTTTGACACAAGTACGTTCTTCCCCTTCTTTTCACGATACTTTTTGGGTCTGCGCGCAAGTCCTATGCCGAAATTGAGCGCGAGCACGATCACCAAAAGCACGCTGCCCGTCGCGATCAACGCCTGTCGATGCAGCCCCGTCGCATAACCCATCTCTACGACCATATTGATTGTCAATGTGCGGATGTTGGAGAAAAGCCCCTTGGGAAACTCCGGGACGTTGCCGGCAACCATCATCACCGCCATAGTCTCGCCGACCGCTCTGCCCATTCCCAAGACCAAACTCGTAATAATGCCCGACTTCGCCGCCGGCACGACCACTTTGAACATCGCCTGCTGCGGCGTCGCGCCCAGCGCAAGCGCGCCTTCTCGATAGCTGTCGGGGACGGCGTCGAGAGCGTCCTTTGTCATGCTCGTCACCGTAGGCAAGATCATCATCCCGAGGATCAGCGACGACGCCAATATGCCCTTGCCCGAGCCTGTGCTTGAAATGTCCGACAGCATCGGCACCAGCAGCGTCAACCCGAAAAATCCGTATACTATCGACGGTATCCCTGCAAGAAAATTGATCATCCCGCCGATCACGCCCCTCAGCTTTTTGGGACAAAACGCTTTGAGACAAATCGCCGAAAACACGCCCGCCACTCCGCCGACGAGCACTGCGCCCGCGCTCACGCAAAGCGTCCCGACGATCATCGGCAACACGCCGAAACGCTCTGACACATCCAAAAAATCTTTGGTAGGAGCCCAAAGCGTACCGAAAATGAAATTGAACACTCCGATCTCGGACAGAGCCGGAATGCTCTCGTATAAGATGTAAAAAACTATCGCAAAGACCGCAAATACGGAGAATACGGCAGAGGCGGCGAATACCGCCTTTGCCGCAACGTCTCCGCGCCGCTTTCCGCATTCGGAAACTTTTTTCATCAAACGACGTACCCTTCCTCGGTCATGATCGCCTTGGCGGCGTCACTTGCCAGCCACTCGATGAACGCCTTGACCTCGGCGGACTGCTCGACGCCTTCCTTGGTCAGGATGTTGAACGGTCTCGCAAGCGTGTATGTTCCGTTCTTGATGTTCTCCGCAGAAGCCGCGACCCCGTTGAAGGTCAAGCCCTTGACGGTGTCGTCGAGCGAGCCGAGCGAGATATATCCAATCGCGTTCTTGCTCGCGGCGATCTCCACCTTCACGTCGCCTGTGCTCCTTTGGATGGACACGCAATCGGCAAACTTGGTCAGCTCTTTGAGCTTGTCCCCTTCCGCATTCTTGATCAGGTCGTCAAACGCGTCTCTCGTTCCCGAGCCCTCCTCTCTCGAAACGGCGTTGACTATCGCCTCGATCGCTGTCCCGTTCGCGTAAAGGTCGTACACCTGCTGCGAAGTAACGTCGGAAAGTTCAACTTCGTTGTTGACGATCAACACCACTCCGTCATCGCAAATTTTGGTCGCGACAAGCCCCGTTTCGCCGTCTTTGAGAGCGCGCGAAGCCATACCGATGTCATTCTTGCCTGCAAGCGTATCCGCAATGCCCGTGCCCGAATCGCTGGACGTGACCCTGACCTTGACACCCGGATTTGCTTCCTCATACGCCGCGCCCAACTTTTGCATCAGCGGAGAAATCGACGAAGAACCGGAAAGTCTGATCTCCCTGTCGCCGTCGCTGCCCTTGTCGCCGCATGCCGCAAAACAGCACCCGACTGCGACCGCAACGACCAGCATTGCCATAACGATTTTCATGAATCTTTTCATATTTTGTCTCCTTATCCTGTTCGGATCGCCTCTATCATAGCACCAAAGGCGGTTATATCCAAACATAGGAGTTGCTAAGTTTTTGTAAAGTCTTTGTAAATGACATCACATAGACGTCTCATCCGCGGCGTCTCGACTCATCCCCCCTTTGTCGATCATGTTTTTGCATTCTTGGCTATGCCGACAGCGATGCTTCGTTTTGTTTTGAATTTGTCAATGTCAAAATGATCGATCGCATGTCTTGACAAAAATTACACAGATATTAACTCCGAGGCGATCAATCGCGCCGCGTCTATGACCGTGCGCCCTTGTATTTTGCCCCGCTTGCCCCGATAAAAATAATTTGCTAAAAACCCTGTCCCAAAAACTTGACAACCTTTCCGCCGCTGTGCTATATTATCAAAGCCGTGGAGGCATAGCCCAGTTGGTTAGAGCGCTACGTTGACATCGTAGAGGTCACAAGTTCGAGTCTTGTTGTCTCCACCAAAAGAAACCAAAATCGAAACTGTCGGTTTTGGTTTCTTTTTTTGTGGGATAAGTGGTCGTCGACCCCGTTATTTATAACGGGGTCGGCGCGGCGGTACCGATACCGTTGCGATGCCACGGTTTTCGTCGCATGGCGAAACTCCCGTGGCAAGCCAGCCGGCTCCGTCAGATTTTTATAATCGTCATGTGAATGACGCATTGCATTTAAGTGCAAAAAGCCCGCGAAAATGCGTTCCCACGGGCTTTTTTATTTTGGGTTGGTATGTTACTTTTTAAATCTGCTTTTTATGGCGTCTGTCAGTTTTGACAAAAATCCTTTGGGTTCGGTTTTGACGATCACAACCTTTTCCTCGTCGGGAGATACAGCTACCGGGGCTTCCTCATAGGCATTGTGCCCTGGTGTGATCGCATTTGTAGTGCTTTCGTTGAAGAAGCGCGCATATGCGCTGTCGGCGGCGACTCTTATCTCGGTTTTTCCGTCAACACCGAATTTGCTGTTCATTTTTATAATCACATCGTTGTCTTTTACCGTTCCGTGCACGTTGACGGTATCGCCGAGTCTTTCGACTATATTGCATTTCATTGAAAAAGACATATCCTTGAAATCTGCAAATCTCTCGTCCTCTTCGTATATAAGATTTTCCGGACGGATACCATAAACTATCCTCTTGTTTTCGTAGGCGGCGAGAAGTTTTTGCTGTTCCTCGGTCAGTCTGATCTTTTCGTCAGTACCGTCAATACAGAAAAACCCTTTTTCCGATTTACCGTGCAGAAAATTCATTGCGGGAGTGCCTATGAATCCCGCCACGAACATATTTGCCGGATGGCTGTATACCTCGTTCGGCTCGCCGATCTGCTGGATAAACCCGTTTTTCATGACGACAATGCGTGACGCCATCGTCATTGCCTCGATCTGGTCGTGCGTGACGTAAATTGTCGTCGCTTCCACTTCTTTGTGGATTCTGACGATCTCACTTCTCATCGCTACTCTGAGTTTTGCGTCGAGGTTGGAAAGAGGCTCGTCCATAAGGAACACCTTGGGACGGCGCACGATCGCTCTGCCAAGCGCGACTCTCTGTCTCTGACCGCCCGACAATGCGCGCGGCTTCCTGTTGAGATACGGGGTGAGTTTAAGTATGTCAGCCGCCGCTCTAACCCTCGAATCTATCTCCTGTTTGGGAACTTTCCTGAGTTTCAGCGCATACGCCATATTGTCGTAAACCGTCATCTGCGGATATAGCGCGTAAGACTGGAACACCATCGCTATATCTCTGTCTTTTGGCGCAGCGCTGTTCATCAGTTTGCCGTCGATATACAACTCCCCGTAAGATATCTCCTCGAGACCTGCTATCATTCGCAGCGTCGTGGACTTGCCGCATCCGGACGGACCGACGAAAACGATGAACTCTTTGTCCTCGATGTCGATCGAAAAATCGTGTACGGCGTGAACGCCGCCGTCGTATACTTTATTTACGTTTACAAGTTGAACAGTTGCCATATCATCTTACCGCCTTATCTACAGTTTCTCTGTTTCCCATCGAGGGGATCGCGCCGTAACCGGTAGTGGTATACGCACCGCATTTGCAGGCAAAATCGAGTATTTTGCCGTAATCAATCGTATCTTCAAGCAGATTTTCGGGTTTCGCACCCGCCTTGAAAAGTCCGGCTATCAGCGCGCCGAAGAACGAGTCTCCCGCACCCGTCGTATCCACGGCTTTGACCTTGTATCCCGTGCATTCAAACCTGCGACCGTCGGCGAGTATTATATCTGCTCCTTTGCTTCCGTCAGTTACGGCGAGCACTTTGAGACTGCCTCCGAAAAGCGCTTTTTCGCGATCAGCGGCGTCTCCGACGATAAATTCAAGCTCGTCCTTGCCCACCTTGATGACGTCGGCGTATTGCGCAAACTCTTTCACGACCTTTCTCAGTTCCTCGGGATCTTTCCAGAGATTAAACCTGAGATTGGGATCGAAGCAGCTCAGCGTGCCCGCCTTGACCGCCTTTTCTATAAGATACCTGTGCGTGTCCCTCGCGGTATCCGTAGCGAGCGCTACGCTGCCGAACTCAAGCACGTCGCCTTTGGAAAATTCAACATCCTCAAAGTCGGCGGGCTCTATGTAAAGATCGGCGGTCATCGTGCGGTAAAAGCTGAAATCTCGCTCACCGTTCTCGCGTATGCTCACGAACGCGAGCGAAGTGTTGAGATCTGCGCTTCTTCCGATATGAGATACGTCGACGCCCTCGCTCTCGAGAGTTGCGACGAGAAAATCTCCGAACCCGTCAGCTCCGACCTTAGTCAGATAGACGGCGTCGCAACCCAGTTTTTTCGCCTGAACGCATACGTTGGCGGGAGCGCCGCCCGCTTTTTTCACAAACCTGTCGGTTTCTTTCAGCGAGCCGTTGCCCTCAGACTGAAAATCTATCAGCAATTCTCCCATGCAATAAATTTTATTCATAAAAACTTATACCTCCGAATTTTACGTTTACGCCGTTGGAGTAGAACGCAAAATAGTTGTCTTCCATATTCACAAAACGGGCAGTGACGGCGACGGTGTCGTCGAAATAAACCGTCAGCACCTCCCCGTCTATCAGCACGTCGACCGAATACGTTTTGCCTTGCATATAGACGAAGTCCACGTTGGCGAGCGGATCGCCGTAGCGGACTATGCTGGACACGTCGTTGTAACACGTCAGCTTATTGCCGGCGGGATCGAACGCCACAACGGCTTCGCCAAGCCTGTCGTTGAGCCCCTTCTTCAGACCGAAAGTCAAACCGAAATTGCCGCCGTAACCGTTCACGGTAACGTCGAAGCTCATTCTGACGATTCCTTCCGGGATCTCAAAAACCGCCCTTGAAGCGAATCCCGACCCGTCAAACGCCACGTCGCCTGCCTCGCCGCCGTCCGCGAACGCGTATTCTTTCTCTGAGTTCACGGCTTCTTCCACGCCCGACACGAGCACGGCGCAAAGCTCTCCGTTCGATTTCTGCAATATCTGATGAGTGACGAGATTGCCGCCCCAGTCGAACTCGCCGACCGCGCCGCCGGTCAGCGTCGCGCACCAGGCGAACGCATACAGATCGTCGCCTGCCTTTTCAAGCCTTCCTGCGTAAAAACCGCTGGCGTCTATGCTGTCGCGCTCGAATTTCTTCCACTCTCCGTTCCTCTCCGTGCGGTATCTGTAATGAGTCACCCTGTTCTCTCCCTGCTCGCTGTATGCAAGATACCAATATCCGTTGTACTCCACGTAGGACGGACACTCCATGTTGTAGGTGCCGTCGTCATTAGCAAAGAACACCCCGCGGTCGATCCACTCGTCGTCGGC